>JAUNNV010000091.1 GCA_030531335.1 Bacteroidales bacterium | reverse complement strand
ATGTTCGATTAAAAATTTCATGAAAGATTAATTGGAACATTTCAAAACAGCTTCTCAGATACGTTGAACTTTAATAAAATTTTGTCATGAAAAGAGAAGCTTTTGTGATGTTCCTCAAGCCTGGATTTGAGGAGGAGTACAAGAAACGCCATGCCGCATTATGGCCGGAAATGAAAAAGATGCTGAAAGACGGTGGTGTAGGCAACTATTCCATTTATTGGGAAAAGAAGACCAACATGTTGTTCGCCTACCAAGAGACATCGGGAGAAGGTGGTTCGCAGGATATGGGAACCAACGAGATGTGTCAGAAATGGTGGGACTACATGGCCGATATTATGGAAGTGAATCCCGACAATTCACCCATAAGCATTCCGCTGCCCGAGATGTTCCATCTGGACTGAGAAGTTGTTTTGCTGACAAACGAGACTAATGACCCCGACAAGATTATCAGCAATCGACGACTGGGCTGCGGAAACCGAGAACAGGGTTTCGCAAGGCATCGCGTATTTCAAGAAGGGATTGAACTGTGCGCAAAGCGTCGCATTGGCATTTTCAGACTTCTACGACATTCCCGACGAGCTGATGCTACGCATCGCGGCATCGTTTGGAGGAGGCATCGGACGGATGCGCGAAACCTGCGGAGCCGCCTGTGGCATGTTTTTGCTGGCCGGACTGGAAGTAACCAATCCTACCGACACAGCCACCACGGATGGCGACACGCCCGAGCAACCCATATATCCCAACGCGGAAGTGAAGAAGAAAAACTACGAGGTGGTGCAACAACTGGCGGCTACGTTCAAGCAGCTGACGGGAAGCCTGCTCTGCAAGGAGCTGTTGGGCCTTTCAAGCCCCGGAGCAAGCCAACCCATCCCTACCCCACCGACACCGGAAGAGCGTACGGCGGCATACTATCAGAAAAGGCCGTGCGCCTGGATGGTGGAGACCGCTATCCGTACCTACATGCACTATCTACAGGGCAAATACTTTCCACAAGCCACGGCAGCGACCGACAACATGCAACTGCCATAAAAACCACCTCCCCGGCATGTTGTCGCGTCGCCACAAAGACAGGCCGAGGAGGTGGACAATATCGATTCGCCGATTGCTCGCCGCCTACATCCAGCCCGTAAGCATCGCGTTGAAATACATGGGCTTCAGGAAATACATCTTCAGCCACCACGCCGAAGCCTGCTCGCGGCTCATGTCCTGCAAGGAGAAGGGGAAGGAAATCTTTTCCTTCTTGTCGTAATCGAACTCGCACAAAAGCACATGGCCATAGTCGGTCACGATGGGGCAGCAGGCATAGCCGTCGTACTTGCGTTCGGGAGCACGCCCCTCCATCAGGGCAATCAAGTTGTCAACAGCCACGGGAACCTGTATGCGGATGGCCGAGGAAGTCTTGCTGGTGGGAATGCCAGCCACATCGCCCAGGCTGACCACATTGGGGAATGTCTTGTGGACAAGGGTTTCCTTATCGACCATCACCCAGCCCCCACTTGCCAGCTTGCCTTCCGTCCAAGCCAACCCGGACTGCTTCACGAAATCGGGAGCCGACATGGGCGGCACGAAATGCAGGAAGTCGTAGTCCTCTATCACAGGCACACCTATTTCCTTTTCAACCTCCACTTCCTTTTGCAGTTTCTCGTCGAACACCATCTCCTTGGTCTTCACCCTGTCCTCCATATAGACCTTTTGAGCCAGAGTGTCTATCCCCTTCACGCGCCTGTTGGTGGTAATGCTGATGTGTCGCTCATCGTATATCTCCTCCAACCTCGGTGTGTAATACGGCACGTCGTAGAGTGCTTTCTCGGCCGTGAAATAGTCGAATTGCAACTTCTCGCGCGTACCCTCCTTTCGGGAGAGATGCTCGGTCAGCAAACAGATTTTCTTGGGTGCACCGCCACACTTGTGCTTGGTGTAAGTGTCGGCATACACACCCCGTCCGCCCCGCTTCACAAATTGCTGCACAGCGGCCCACGTCTTCTGCGCACCTTCAAAATCGTAGATGCAATGGGCGTTGCCTTCGCCCAACGTGGCTTGCGAAATACCCTCGACCCCATCCCAATCGAGCTGAAGCCCGGGGGTAAGCACCAGGAAATCGTAGTCGAACGTTCCCTTGCACGAGGTCTGCACGGCCTGCCTCACAGGGTCGAGCCCAACGACACTGTCCTTCACCCACTTCACACCTTCCGGGATGCACTTGCTTTGCGGACGCCATATTTCCTCTCCCTTCCAAATGCCGGCAGCCACGAAAGTGAATCCCGGCTGATAATACTGGCGGTCGCTGGGGTCGATCAGCGTGATGTCAGGGTGCTCCAGTTTCCCAAGCAACCGGCTTGCCATGCTGATGCCAGCCGCACCACCCCCAACAATTACGATTTTTCCACGAGCCGAACAGGCCGACAACTTCGAACAACCCGACATGCCAAGCGCGGCCGTGCCGGCCAACGCCGCATTTATTTTCAAGAACGAACGACGCCCTATCGGCGCGCCATCCGCGAAAGAATCAATTCCAAATTTCATACATTAAATTTTTTTACAGATGCAAAGAAAACAAAAAACAATGGATTCGCAGCACAAAGCGCATAAAAAAAACGAATGTGGAACATGTATCCCCTATCAATCGAACAACTGACGCAACACATCCGTCGATTTCAAAGAGCCGAAGCCCGGGACATGAAGTTGGTAATAATCCATCAGGACATCCAAGCAACGATTGCGTTGGGTACGGTTCAGCCGAAACATCCACATGTTCCGATACGTCATCCGCATCAAGGCAACCATCGCCTTGGCCTCTTCGGGAGGCAGACTATTTCCCCGCGGACGTTCAAACGAGAAGCATGAGTTCTGCAGGTCAAAGAAAGTGTTGGGCACATACGAGCCAACATCGGGCATCACCCCGAGGAAACGCAAGAGATTAATCAGAAAAGCCAAATGGAAATTGGCACATTGCGGCGTTGGCACTGCATCAAAAATGCGAAACGAATACTGCAAGAACAGAAACAATGCCTCGTTTCCGACCTCCTCACGAAGCGAATGACAAAGGACCTCGGCCAAGAACATGACTATCGAGGACTTTCGGCAATCGAAAGCAAGCGATTCGTAAGCCATCAGCGAACGTGCCTCACGCACATAGCTCAAAGAGCCATGAGCACTGACACTTATCTCCAGCTGCAAGACCGACAAAGGCTGAAACAATCGCGAGGCAGCGACACGACGCGACGAACGGCTACACCGCAGGAGCAACGACATGTTGCCATGCTGACGAGTATAGACACGTACGACATCCGACGAATCGTTGTACCTCACACGTTGCAACACCAAAGAATCGACAGTTTCGACCATTAAGCACTCGGAAAAGATGATACTGTTCGCAAAATTACACAGAAAAACAAAGAAAATAAAACCGAGAACGAAAAAAAAACATTGAAAGTTTTGTCGTTTCAAAAAGAGTTCCTACTTTTGCAACCGCATTCGAGAAAAACAACTCGTGCGAGTAGCGTTACGACGCAAAAAGGTATGGTCCATTCGTATATCGGTTAGTACTCAAGATTTTCATTCTTGCAAGGGCGGTTCGATTCCGCCATGGACTACAAATAAGAAACAAAGAAAAGGAAACAAATTAAAGATTAGTCGAGATGGCAAATCACAAATCATCATTAAAGAGAATCCGTCAGACGGAAAAAAGGAAACTGCACAACAGATACTATGCAAAGACTATGCGCAATGCCGTAAGGAAACTTCGCTCAACAACCGACAAGGCTGAAGCCACAGCCATGTTCCCTGCCACACAGAAGATTCTGGACAAGCTGGCAAAACGCAACATCATACACAAGAACAAGGCAGCCAACTTGAAGTCGAAACTGGCAAAATACATTGCCAAGTTAGCCTAAAGAAAGTCGCACATAATGACATATCGCTTTTAGGTCGGATTGCTTAATCCGACCTTTGTTGTTTGTATTCCAAAAGGCAGCACGAAGCTGCGAATGTCAGGGCGATTTAGGGACGAAAAAGTTGCACGATTCGACGAAAAGCAGTATCTTTGACCACCAAAAGTAACAGACATGACACAAGAAGAAAAAATAAGCGGAGAGAACAGCTACTCCGCGTCCAACATCCAAGTACTCGAAGGCCTGGAAGCCGTCCGAAAACGTCCTGCAATGTATATCGGCGACATCTCAGAGAAAGGATTGCACCACTTGGTATATGAGGTGGTTGACAACTCCATCGACGAGGCGTTGGCCGGATACTGCGACCACATTGAGGTCTTCATCAACGAAGACAACAGCATCACCGTCCAGGACAATGGCCGAGGAATCCCCGTTGATTATCACGAGAAGGAAAAACGCTCGGCCCTTGAGGTGGTAATGACCGTGCTCCATGCAGGAGGCAAATTCGACAAAGGGAGCTACAAGGTGTCGGGTGGCCTGCATGGCGTAGGCGTATCGTGCGTCAACGCACTCTCAAAGCACATGACCACCAATGTGTTTAGAGGTGGGAAAGTCTATCAACAAGAATACGAGTATGGAAAGCCCCTGTATTCGGTACGTGTCGTTGACGAATGTGACGAGGAAACAACGGGCACACGCCAGACATTCATCCCCGACGACAGCATTTTCATCGTCAGCGAATACAAGTACGACATCTTGCAAAACCGCCTTCGCGAGCTGGCATACCTGAACAAGGGCATCACCATCACTCTGACCGACCGTAGGGAGAAAGACGACAATGGCCATTTCCGCAAGGAGAAATTCCATTCGGACGAAGGCGTGAAGGAATTCGTGAGATTCCTGAACCAAGCCAACACCTCGTTGATCAACGATGTCATCTACCTGAACACCGAACGGCAAGGCGTTCCCATCGAATGTGCCATCATGTACAACACCGGGTATCGCGAAAGCCTGCACTCGTATGTCAACAACATCAACACGATAGAAGGAGGAACCCACGAAACCGGATTCCGCATGGCACTGACACGTGTACTCAAGAAATATGCAGAGGATTCCAAGGCCCTTGAAAAGGCCAAGGTGGAGATTTCGGGCGAAGACTTCCGGGAAGGACTGATTGCCGTCATCAGCGTGAAAGTGGCCGAACCACAGTTTGAAGGACAAACGAAAACAAAACTGGGCAACAACGAAGTGGCTGGAGCCGTCACCTCGGCCGTATCAGAAGCACTCAACAATTATTTAGAGGAACACCCCAAAGAGGCGAAACTCATTGTAGATAAAGTGATACTCGCTGCCACAGCCCGCATCGCCGCACGAAAGGCACGCGAGTCGGTGCAACGAAAGAGCCCGATGTCGGGGGGGGGACTGCCTGGCAAACTGGCCGACTGCTCAAGCAAGAATCCGAAAGAATGTGAGCTGTTCCTCGTCGAGGGAGACTCCGCAGGCGGGTCGGCAAAGCAAGGACGCAGCCGTGCCACCCAAGCCATCCTGCCACTTCGCGGAAAAATCCTGAACGTGGAAAAAGCCATGTGGCACAAGGCTTTCGAAAGCGATGAGGTGAACAACATCATCACCGCATTGGGGGTTCGTTTCGGAGTGGATGGCGAAGACACCAAGAAGGCTAACATCGACAAAATACGTTATCACAAGGTAATCATGATGACCGATGCCGATGTCGATGGATCGCACATCGACACACTCATCATGACCCTTTTCTACCGCTACATGCCCGAAATCATCGAGGCCGGACACTTATACATAGCCAATCCTCCCCTATACAAATGTACGAAAGGAAAAATCAGCGAATACTGCTACACAGAAGAAGAACGCAAAAGCTTCATCCAAAAGTATGGCGGTGGAGAAGAAAACGGCATACACACCCAAAGATACAAAGGTTTGGGCGAAATGAACCCGGAACAACTGTGGGAAACCACCATGAATCCAGAAACACGTATTCTGAAACAGGTAACCATCGACCTGGCAAGCAACGTCGATTACACCTTCTCCATGCTCATGGGTGACGATGTGGCTCCCCGACGTGAATTCATAGAACAAAACGCGACATACGCAAACATCGATGCCTAACATTTAACATACAGATTATCATGAAAAAAGTACAAATTATCGTTTTGGTGACATTCGCCTTATTCTGCATTTCCACCTATGCACAATGCAAGAAAAACAACGCAACGGAATGGATGTTGTCGCGCTGCTGGAGCAACGGATTCAAGGCATTGCCCGATGTGTGCACAAACCTGGTCGAATTCCAAGACCAATACAACAAGAACAAAGCGCAATGGGATGCCGCATTCAAATGGCTTGCCGAAACGGACTTGCTGAACATCAAGGCCGGCAAATACAACATAGAAGGCACCACCATGACCGCCTCGATCGAAGATGACACGACAGGACTCTTCGAGACAAAAGGATCCGAATCGCATTACCACCATGTGGATATACAATATGTGGTGAAAGGCACGGAGCGTTTTGGATTGCTCGACCATGACACCTCGTATCCGAAGACCGGCTATCGGCCCGACAACATCAGCTACACTTTCGACCCCGCGAAAGTAATGCTTATCGACTCGACCCCCAACCGATTCTTCCTGTTTTTCCCAAGCGATTGGCACATAGCAAAAATCGCCACCGACAAGGGGCCGGAGCCCATACGGGTAGTGGTGGTAAAGGTTGACTACGTCAAATAAGAGAACCTTACACAAGTCCACATACTGTATGCCATAACAACTTTTCCACAATAAGGTGTATCTATCATTCCAATAGAATGCACCTTATTCCTTCATACTAACATCATGAATACCACACCAAATATATACGTGATTGGATTGGACTATGGATCGGACAGTGCAAGAGCCATCGTCGTCAATGCCCTCACCGGAGAAACCATTGCCTCAAGTGTGAAGAAATACCCACGATGGAGCCAGGGATTATATTGCAATCCGCAAATAAACCAATGGCGGCAACACCCCCAAGACTACCTGGATGTACTTGAGTCCATTGTGTCAAACGCTCTACGACAATGTCCTGAGGGCACAGCCGCACAAGTGGTCGGAATGGCGTTCGACACAACAGGGTCAACACCCGCATTTACAGACGAAAGCGGAACGCCACTATCGCTGCTGCCCGAATTTGCAGAGAACCCAGACGCCATGTTCGTACTCTGGAAAGACCACACGGCCATCCAAGAAGCACAAGAAATCAACGCGGCGTGTAGCAGAAGCGAAATCGACTACTCCAAATACGAGGGAGGAATATACGATGCAGAATGGTTTTGGGCCAAAGCGCTACATTGCCTGCGACAATCACCCGAAGTGGCAGCAAAAGCCTATTCCTTTGTGGAATGTTGCGAATGGCTTCCTGCAGTGCTCACAGGAGTAAAACACGCCAAAGACATCATCCGCAGCCGATGTACAGCCGGGCACAAAGCTTTATGGAGCGAAGAATGGGGAGGGCTGCCCAGCGAGGAATTCCTGTCGGGCATCGACCCCTTGCTGAAAGGGTGGCGCGAACGATTATTCGAGCGAACCGTCACAGCAGACATTCCACGAGGCACACTTTGTCCAGAGTGGGCCAGTCGGTTAGGACTCAGCACCGACGTGGTGGTGGCTGGTAGTGCCCTCGATGCTCACGTAGGTGCTGTTGGGGCTGGTGTCAGTCCACACACATTGGTACGTGTCATCGGCACCTCGACCTGCGACATGACCGTGGCAAACTACGAGGAAATGAAGGGGAAGTGCATACCTGGAATATGCGGGCAGGCCGATGGCTCCATGATACCAGGCATGATAGGACTCGAAGCCGGACAATGTGCGTTCGGCGATGTCTATGCCATGTTCAGACGCATCCTGGAATATCCACTTCGGAAAATCATGCCATCGACGCTAAAAGGGAAGCTGGCGGACGAGGAAATACAGGAAAGCATCGAAAACGCATGTGACGAAATACTGCTGTCGCTCACTGCCGAAGCCGAGAAGATTCCCATCGAACAAAGCACAATGCTTGCCACCGACTGGATGAATGGACGACGCTCACCCGATGTGAACCCTTCGGTCACCGGTACCATCACAGGATTCACCTTGGGGACAACTGCTCCACTCATCTACAGGGCATTGGTGGAGGCGACCGCATTCGGTTCGAAAGCCATCATGGATCGCTATGAAGAACAAGGCATCAGGATCGACAATGTGATAGGCATCGGAGGCATTGCCTTGAAAAGTCCTTTCGTGATGCAAACCATGTGCGATGTGTTGGGAAAGCCTATCAAAGTCTGCAAGACCGACCAAGCCTGTGCCCTTGGTGCCGCCATGTTTGCGGCCACTGCGGCTGGCATTTACAAGAAAGTGGAAGATGCGTATCAAATCATGAACAGTGGATTTGCCAAAGAGTACACTCCCAATGCCGACAACACGAAGATTTATGCAAGCCGCTATGCCAAATACGCGAGATTAGGGAAGTTTACCGAAAACGAGCTTGGATAAGAAGCTGTCGCCATAAACAGTCATGTCCTATGAAATATCCAAAAGACATTCATAGGACATGTTTGTTTTCAATCACTTATGTAAAATCCACGCCACACGCCTCGTGAAGGCAAGTTGGGCTGTGGCCTTTTTACTTCTGCCACACAATGTCGCGCAAATAGACTTGGCGCGAACCTTCGTGAACGGAATTGAAGCCGATTTGGCTGCCATCCGGACGGAAACGAGGATGTAGGTCGCATCGCGAATATTGTTCCCGATATTTTTCGGGCACGAAAAACGCGCCCAACGGAAGAATAGCCTCATCTTCCAACCGAACCATCACCCACGAACGGTTGTTGTTCTTATCCCAATAGCCATCGGTACTAAGGAACTTGCCATCGGGTGAGAAAATGAGGTGTCCGTCCCAATCGAGAATGCCAGGAGCAAGATGTCGCACCTGTTCCTCCTGCCCTACCTTGAATATTGTGTGACTCCACTGATTGCCGGCATCCCATTTGGCTGTTACCGCCAGTGTCTCATCGTCGTACCAATTGAAGTGCGACCCAGCCCAACCATCGGGATAAGAACGGCGCAAATCAGAACCATCGACATTGCAAGTGAACGAGGTGGTTTCCCAACGCACCACATGGCCACGTTCAGCAACCTGTTGGTCCAAATCCTCCACCGTGCGGGCCAAGAAGAAAATACGCTTGGCATTGGGACTGATGATTGTGTGGCAGAAATAGGCCAATCCTTGCGGATCGTTGATGGGGGTCATGAGACTCTGCGCCTGTGCAATGGAAAGGATAAGCTTGCCTTCTCCCGTGCGTAGGTTGACAAGCCAAAGCCCCTCATCTTCGGGCCATACCACATCACGTTTGGGGTCTTGTCCAAGGCCTGCATAGCCATAATCCGGACGGGTGAGACGAAGACGGGCATAATTGATGGAAACGGCCCACTCGCCATTGCGTGAGACAGCACTGACTGGATAGGGAACAATGCGTTCCTCCCCAGTATGCCAGTTGAGAATAACCGACACAAACTTGCCATCACGACGGTCGTTATAAATACAAGTGCCATCCTCCCACGGAAGCCAATGAAACATGGCGGCCTCTTGAAAATTCCAGCAGTAAGTCTTGGCTATGGGAATAAGCCGATTGTTGTCCTGCAAATCGACAAGCGCAATTACAGCAGCCTCATCCTCTGCCACCAAACG
>JAUNNV010000090.1 GCA_030531335.1 Bacteroidales bacterium | reverse complement strand
TATTTATACATCTACATAATACTTATTTCCAAATAAATTTAAACAGCTTCTAAAACTTTTGCTGTGGCAGTAGCTGCTGTAGCAATGCTTGCAAGTTGTTCGTCAACAAGACCTATTACCGCCACTTCAAATCCTGTAGGAAACAAATGCGGTGAAGCATCAACGACACGTATTTTGGGACTTGGTGGTTCTGATAACATTGGTATCAACAGAGCCGCAAAGGATGGTGGTATCACAAGGATTTCTCATGTGGATTACTCTACATTTTCATTCCTTGGTTTATACACCAAAATGACTACACGTGTATATGGTGAATAATTTATGATTTTTCAAATTTATGCCAGATTGCATTTGTAATCTGGCATATAAATTACGTCTAATGTATATGAGGTATTTCACGCTGTTATTATTCTTTTTATTCGCTATATCATGCACTGCTCAGTCTATAAATAAACGTTATAGATCAACGATAACGCAAACAGGAATTTTGAATTTCTTCCGTCCAATGAAGCTGACAAAAATTGAAAATATGAATAAATTCGTATATGATATGACATATATATCAAATACAGATTCAGTCACATTGAATTTTACATCGGAAATAATAGATTTTCAGAATATAGAGAAAGTTGCATTGCAAACGGATAGGGTGATAGCAACAGAAAATGCGCCAAAAATGTTATATCGTGATGTTTTGAAAACTTCGTATGAGATCAGAATAACAGTAGGAGTGCCATATAAGGACATAGAACAGGCCTTTAAGAGTGATACTCCTTTATCCTTTTTCATTACTTTGTCTGATGGTACTATTTGTAAAGCCACCTATTCCAAATCAAAGTGGAAGAAAGAGCATGTAAATATCACCAGAATTTTACAATCAATAAAACTATAGTTATATGGAGAGATTTTTTGCTACCGTTTTTACAATGCTAATATGTATTCTATCTGATGCAAGTCCCAAATTAGTGAAAGTTAAGTTGACTGGAACCATACATGAGGATATTGAGATGACTGTAGGCAATAAAGGTAGGATTGAAATCATCTCAGCACTACCTTATGAGTTTCGTATTGCAAAGGACGAATTGCCACTGAATATTACATTTAAATCAGAGAACTACGACTATGTGCCTATATCAATACCTCGCAAACCGGTGGACGAAATAGGTCATGTGTATTTGATAAAGGCAAAGGACCATGTCGCATATCAAGACAATCAAATGCCAACAAAAGAAAATGCGCCAAAACAAACGAGTGTAAAAGGCATAGATATGACTCATGGAGTCAATGCGGCTCCATACACGGGAGATGAAAATCCGAACACGTTTGCAATAGTAATTGCCAATGAAGAATATGAAATGGCAACAAACGTGGAGATGGCTACGAATGACGGATTGGCCGTGAAAAACTATCTCACCAAAACCTACGGTTTAACTGACAAACAGATTTTCTATTATCCGAATGCAACGTTTGGTAAAATCAACAAAGCCATTAGGGATTTAACCAACATTGCAAAAGTATATGATGGAAAAATCAATCTAATATTCTATTATGCTGGACATGGAATACCCGATAACGCAACAAAAGATGCCTACCTGATGCCAACGGATGCAGATGGATCTGACCCTGCCGTGTGTTACTCACTTAAAAAACTTTATAAAGAAATAGATGATATGCATCTTAATCAGGCAGTTGTCTTGCTTGATGCTTGTTTCAGTGGTGCACAACGTGACGGAGATATGATTATCGCTGCGCGCGGAGTTGCAATAAAGCCCAAAGAAGAAAAACCCAGAGGAAATACTATTGTAATTAGTGCTACTTCCGACGAAGAGACAGCTTTCTCATATAAAGAAGAAAAGCATGGTCTGTTTACATATTTTCTACTCAAACACATGCAGGAAAAGAAAGGTAAGGTGACTATGGAAAGTCTTTCAAACTACATAATAGATAATGTCTCTAAGCAATCAGTTCTCTTGAATGGGAAAAAGCAAACCCCTACCATATCTGTTCCTTCAACCATCAGTAGTTGGGAAAAATTGAAACTTGTAGGCAAATAATATAAAAGTTTGCTCGCAAATGGACTTCGCGCCTTATTGAAAAACGTGCCCACGTATCACGGAAAACGTGCGCTCATCATCCCAAAGACGTGCTCTCTAAAAAAAAATTAGAGAGCACGTCTTTGGGGGGTCAATCCCACTGTTGTTGGTTGGCCGAATCATGCCAATAACTGTTTCGCGTCAGCTCCTGCGTCGGAACTCCGCGCACACGATGGCGGTGGCCACGGCTACGTTGAGCGATTCGGAGGTGGGGGCTCCGACGGGATGGCTGGGTATGAACAGACGGTGGGTGACGTGGGTGGCCACGTCGGGGCTGATGCCGTTGCCCTCGTTGCCCATCACGATGAGGCCGTGGGGGGTCAGGGGCTCCCGATAGATGTTGTGTCCGTTGAGGAAGGTGCCATAAACCGGTGTGGAGGCGGGTAGCGACGACAAGAGGGCGGGCAGGCTGACGGTGTGTGCGTGCACCCTCGACAGGGCTCCCATGGTGGCCTGCACGCATTTCGGGCCATACACGTCGGCCGTACTTTCCGAACAAAATATGTGGTGGATGCCAAACCAGTCGGCTATTCGCAGGATTGTGCCTACGTTGCCCGGATCCTGCACCCCGTCGATGGCCAGACACAGCTCCTTGCGCACCATCGACGCGACGGCCGTCGCGTCGATGTGGTCGGGCCGCATGGCAAACACCGCCAGCACGTCTTGCGGATGCTTGAGCAGGCTGGCGCGCCCCAGCTCTTCGTCGGTCACAATCTCCACCGGCAGGCCGGGATGGGCGTGGGCCCACGCTGCCGTGGCGATGATCGTTCGGGGCTGGAACGCGCCAAGCAGGTCGCCCACCAGCTTGTGGCCCTCGGCCACGAAGGCCTGCTCCGCCTTCCGGTGTTTCCGATGTTCCAGCGAGTGGATGTGTTTGACCTTATTTTTGCCAAGCATGGATTATTTCCTTAAAAACCGCGCAAAACTAAGAAGTTATTTCTATTTTTGCAAGCGAATGGAAAGAAAATGAATGCGTCGCACCGTTACATATTGGTTTGCCTGCTGGCATTGACGGCTTCTTGCTCCACCGGCAAGTTCCTGCACGACGATGAGTTGCTGCTCGACAAGGTGGGCGTGACGGCCGACCGGCCCGACATCTCGCCTGTGGAATTGCAGACATACGTCAGGCAGACACCCAATGCCCGATGGTTCAACCTGTTCAAGGTGCCCATGCGCCTTTATTGCCTCTCCTCGCCCGGCTCCGACAAGGGGTTCGGCCGTTTCCTGCGGAAGATTGGCGAGAGACCCGTCGCCTACGACTCGTTGAAGACCGAGAAGACGCGGCAGGAGATGCAGAAGGCGGTGAGAAACATGGGCTACATGTCGGCCGAGGTTTCCGTGGGCCGACGGGTGCGGAAAAACAAGATAGGCATCGTGTATGCCGTCAGGGCCGGCAGGCCGTCGTATGTGCGGCACGTGGCTTACGACATCCACGACCCGGGTGTAGGCAGCCTCATTGCCAACGACTCCGTCCGTTCGGGCCTGCACGGCGGCATGATGTTCGACGTGACGGCCCTCGACCGGGAGCGGACCCGCATAGCCAAGTTGTTGCTCAACAACGGCTACTTCCGTTTCAACAAGGAGATGATTACCTATCGGGCCGACGTGACGCAGGATTCCGACCAGATAGACCTGACCCTGCGTATCGGACAACCGGACGGCCGCTCCCCGCAACAAGACCCCTATGAGACGTTCCGGGTGGGCGATGTGGTGTATGTGCTGGAAAGCGAGGAAAACAACCGTGCAGGCTTCGACACCGTGGCGGTGGCCGGCATCAAGGTGCTCTCGAAAAACGACAAATACATCCGCCCCGACGTGGTGGCGGAGTTTAACCGCATCCGGGTGGGGGAACCTTACGACGAGAGCGCCGTGCAGCAGACATACGCTTCGATGGCACGGCTCAAGGCGTTGAAATACACAAGTGTGCGCTTCGAGGAGGACACCACGCGGCAGCGGCGACAACTTCGCGCGACAGCCGTGCTCACGAAGGCAAGAAACCAGTCCGTGTCGTTCCAGTTCGAGGGCACCAACTCGGCGGGCGACCTCGGGGCCGCCGCATCCATGACCTATCAGCACCGCAACCTGTTTCGGGGCTCCGAGTCGCTGTCGGTCAAGCTCCGTGGAGCGTTCGAGGCCATCACGGGTGTGCGGGAGGGCTTCGAGAACGACAACTACAAGGAATACGGCGTGGAAACGAGCCTGAGCCTTCCACGGTTCTCATGCCCCTTCCTCTCAAGCGAGGCCATGAGCCACCTGCTTGCCACGTCGGAGGTTGGCGTGACGTACAACTCGCAAGTCCGCCCGGAATTCACGCGAACGCTGGCATCGGCGTCGTGGAGCTACAAGTGGACCGCCAAGCAGCGGCAACACCGCCTCGACCTGCTCGACATCAACTACATCTACGTGCCTTACAAATCGGATGCGTTTCGGAGATACCTTGACGAGATGGACAAGCACAACTCCATCCTGAAATACAGCTACGAAGACCAGCTCATCGTGAGAACGGGCTACACCTACACCTACAACAGCGCGGGAAACACCCTGATGCGCCTCCCCTCGCGAACGTCGCATTCCATCCGGGCCAACATCGAGGAGTCGGGCAACCTGCTGGAGGCCGCCTCGAAGATGCTTCGTCCGAAACCCAAGGACAAGGAAGGATACACGTTGGCCAACATACACTTTGCGCAGTATGTCCGTGGCGACTTCAGCTTCACGCAAAACTGGATGCTCGACCAGAAGAATTTCCTGGTGTTTCATTGGGGCATGGGGGTGGCCTATCCGTATGGCAACTCCAAAATGCTGCCGTTCGAGAAGCGCTACTTCTCGGGAGGCCCGAACTCGGTGCGCGGGTGGCCGGTGCGAGGATTGGGGCCGGGCTCCTACAAGGGCTCTTCGGAGGGCGCGGTGAGCTATGTGAACCACATGGGCGACATCAAGCTCGACCTGAACCTTGAATACCGCACCCACCTGTTCTGGAAATTCAATGGCGCGGTGTTTGTCGATGCGGGAAACATTTGGAACATCCGCGAATACGACGGACAAGAGGGGGGTGTCTTCAAGCCCGACCGCTTCTACCGGCAGTTGGCCGTGGCATACGGCTTAGGTGTGCGCTTCGATTTGGATTACCTCATCCTGCGCTTCGACTCCGGCATGAAAGCCATCAATCCCATGGAGGAAGGAAGCGGCAGGTACCCCTTCCTTCACCACGACATGGGCCGCGATTTCTGTTTCCATTTTGCAGTGGGATATCCTTTTTAAACACGCCATAATCATCTTTCAGTATGTTAAAAGTAAAAGTCTATGCCTTAGCCGACATCAAGGCGCTTGAGCAGTGGTTCAAGGGGCAAACCCTGCCACAGTCGATGCAAATCAATCCGTCCGCTTTCTCTCCCGACCTGAAGACCACGGTGGAGAACCTGTTCGAACAGGCTTACGCCATGGGGGAGAATCCCAAACTGCAGGGAGCCCTCTATAGGATAGAGGAAATCAAGGCAAAGTTGGAAGCCAACAACGAACCATCAAACATGAAATCATGAAAAAGCTTTTTCTTCTCGGGGCTGTCGCTGCCCTGTTGCTGTCGTGCGGCAAGCCCAAGGTCTTCCTGACACGCTACGTCAACCCGTTTATCGGCACGGCCGGACACGGACACGTGTTCTTGGGTGCCAATGTGCCCTTCGGCATGGTGCAGTTGGGGCCGACCCAGAACAATCGTACTTGGGACTGGTGCTCGGGGTATCATTATTCCGATTCGCTGTTGTTGGGATTCAGCCACATGCACCTCAGCGGCACCGGCTGCGGCGACCTGGGCGACATCTGCTTCCGTCCGTTCCTCGACAATCCGCAAGCATTGCTGCGTTTCGACCACCAGGACGAGGTGGCACACCCCGGCTATTACGCCGTGACACTCCGCGAGAGCGGGATAAAGGCCGAGCTTACGGCAACGGCACGCACCGGTGTGCACCGTTACACATTCCCTACCGAAAACGGGAAAATGGCCATCGACCTTAGCGTGGGCTTGGGATGGGACAAGACCACCGAGGCAAAACTCACGCAAGAGAGCGACCGCATCGTCAATGGCTACCGCTTTTCCTCCGGATGGGCAAATGCGCAGAAGGTGTATTTCACGATTCAGTTCGAGCATCCCATCACACTCACGTCCGACAGCATCGTCTGCTTCAGTCGGAAGGAGAATGTCGTGAAGGTTGGACTCAGCACCCAAAGCATCGAGGGGGCGAAGACGAACCTTGCAGCCGAGAACCCATCGTGGGACTTCGACGAGGTGGCCCATCGGGCCACCATGGCCTGGGAAAGACAACTGGCCAAGATAAACATCGCCACCGACGACGAGAAACAGAAGACCGTCTTCTATACCGCCCTTTATCACACCATGATAGCTCCATCGGTGTATGGCGATGTGGATGCCGGGTTCACCGAATACACCACATTCTCGCTTTGGGACACCTATCGCGCGGCCCATCCGCTTTACACCATCGTGCAGCCGGAAATGCAGGCCGACTTGGCAAGCACCTTCATCGACCTCTACCGCAAGGAGGGGCATTTGCCCATCTGGCACCTGATGGGATGCGAGACCAATTGCATGGTGGGAAGTTCGGGCGTTCCCGTGCTTGGCGACATGATACTGAAGGGATTCGTTGCCGACAAGGAGGCGGCTTACGAGGCCATGCGCGGCTCCATGATGCTCGACAACCGTTCGCTCGGCCTGCTGAAGAAGTATGGCTACATTCCCTACGACAAGGAACCTGCCGGCGAGACCGTAGCCAAGGGCTTGGAGTATGCGATCGACGACGATGCCGTGGCCAAGGTGGCCGCCGTATTGAAAAAAGACAGCGATGTGGTTTATTTCGGGAAACGTAGCAAAAGCTACCAACACTATTTCGACCCTGAAACAAAATTCATGCGTGCCGTATCTGCCGACGGCAAGTTCCGCCCGAACTTTGTGCCTACTTCCAACAACAAGAACCTCGACTATACCGAGGGTACGGCTTGGCAGTATCTGTGGTTGGTGCCCCACGATGTGAAAGGCCTTGTGTCGCTCTTGGGCGGCGAGGAGGCATTTGTACAAAAGCTCGACTCGCTGTTCGTTGCCGACAGCAATCTCGGCGCCGATGCCGTCCCCGACATTACCGGACTCATCGGACAATATGCGCATGGCAACGAGCCTGGCCATCACACTCCTTATCTATATATGTACACCAAGCAGCCTTGGAAGACGGCCCAACTGGTGCGGCAAATCATGACAACTCTTTACGACGACACCCCCGCAGGCCTTTGCGGCAACGAGGATGTGGGACAGATGTCGGCATGGTATGTGCTTTCGGCCTTGGGCTTCTATCAGGTTGAGCCCGCAGGCGGACGCTTCGTGTTTGGCTCACCGCTGTTTCCCCAAGCCACAATCAATGTTGGCAATGGCCATACGCTTACCGTCATCGCCCACAACAACAGCGCCGAAAACATGTATGTGCAGTCGGTGAGGCTCAATGGGACTCCCTACAACGAGAACGCCATTTGTTTCGACGACATCCAAAAGGGAGGAACGCTTGAGTTTACGATGGGGCCTACGCCGTCGGCCACATTCGGAGTGAATTAGGCATGGCCTCAATTCCTGCCTTGTCGATATCGGCAATGCCTTTGGCTTTGCCCCTCATGACAACGCAAGCCTCGGCAGGGTCCAAACCAACATGACTCTGCCGAGGCTTGGCGGCATTTCAGAATGAATATTTCATGCCCACCTCGATGTTGTTTTGGATTATCTGGTACCTCTTTTCCGTGCGTTTGGTGTCGGTTGTTGACACGTCCTTGCAATCTCTCGTGACCGACACATTTTCCGTGAGAAAGACGAAGAATCGCTTCCAGGCCTTGCCTACCGTCATGTTGGCAACGGCACTGTCGCCAATGGAACCGTCGTTCTGTCCGACACGGCTGAAATAGACGAGACGTGCCCCACCATTCCATCCATCCTTCAGATTGAAATGTGGATAGATTGAAATGTTGTAGTACGTGTAGTGGTCGTCGCCACTATTGGAGCCGAGCATTTTGTGATACACGTTTCCCGTCAATGACAGAGAGAAAGCCTTATGCGAATACAAGGCCATCAGGTTTGCACAGGCAATCTTATCGCTGCCGCTGTTCTCGAACAGGAGATACCTTTGCACGAGACCGATTGATGCCAACGCGGATCCGTGGTCGGAATATATGTCGTGCAGGATGTCCGTGATCCTGTTGTAACTTACTCCTGCATTGAATGTCAGCTTGTGGAAACTGTCCCAACAATAGGAGCCGATGTAGTCGAGCATCACCTCGTGCACCATCATGGGCTGCAGGTGGGGGTTCCCCTCTACGTACTCTCTGCGCTCGGGGCTGAAGAGGCGATATGGATATAGTTGTTCGGCCGTAGGGCGCTGGAGCTTGCGGTCGAGTATGAGACGCAGGTTCTTCGATTCGGAGAAATGCCATTCGGCCATCAGCTTCCCCGTGAAGTCGTTGCTCGTGGCGGAATAGGGATGATTCGGGTAATCGATGTCGTACCTGTAGTGTTGAGACTCACCCGTAGCCTTGACCTTCAGCCTGCCGACAGTGCCGGTAAGCACCATGTACGGCATTATATAGTAGGTTTTGCTTTGAGGTGTGAGTGTGACGGTTGGCTCTTTCATTGCCGCCTTGTCGATAATCGACGTGGTCTCGTCGCCGAAATTGGTGTTGAAGTTGCTGCCTATGGTCATTTCGCACTGGGCCCGCCTGCCGCTGGTGTAGGTCTTGTTGAACAACTGGGCCTTGTATTCGAGCTTTCCGGAAACATTGTTGGCCTTCACCTTGCCGTCGTATTGATATTGTCCGGCAATGTTATAGTCTTTATGCGAAGGGGTATATTTGTATTCTGCTTGCGCCGAGAACGTACCGTGCGTCGAATTGTGCTGATACTTGAGGTAAGCCTGTAGGCTTGTGGATTTCCGACACTGCGACACGGCTGTCTCGTCTGTGAAGTCGATGACGGTTCTCGACTTGTCGAACGCATGGATTTCGGAGAGATTGAACTGTATGACGTCTCTTTCCGAAACGTCGTATTGCATATAGGCCCTGGCCAATTCGGTGCGAAACTCAATGTCCTCGTTGGCATGGCTCTGACTGAGAAGCTGTCTGTCATCATACTCAAGAGTCCGTGTGTCTTTCGACGTGTCGTACAGCTCTCCAAGCACGATGCCTCTCAGCATGAACTTCCCTCTCTTGTATCCAATGCCAAACTGCGGAGCAAGATCCGTCTCGCTTGTCGCAGTCAGGCCGACACTCCCATGTGGGTTGCTGCAGGCATCCACTTGGCGCAACACGAAATTGATGCTGCCACCTTGTCCGTTCTTTTGGTAACTTGACAGGGGTGATTCACTGACCTCTATCTTCTCGATGTCAACTATCTGTAGCTCGTTCAAGGCCACGTCGGAAGCAGTCTCCACGCTCATGCCCTCAACCTGAATGTCGTAGTTCGACAGAATGTAGGTGCCCGGACGTTGGAGGAGTTCGGGCAACAATGCGATGAGCATCGATGCGCTCGTGTTGCGGGG
>JAUNNV010000212.1 GCA_030531335.1 Bacteroidales bacterium | reverse complement strand
CGTCCATCAAGGGAAGCAAGGTATCGAGCAGACTGTCGGAGACGGTGTCGCCATCCTTTCCGTCCGCTTCTCCCAATGCTTCGCGGACGGTCTTGATTTCTTCGTCTTGATCTCCGTGGTTCCAACGTTGCTGGTAGCAGACATTGTCGGCAGAAGCATCGCCGTACATGTCACGGAAGGCTATGTACCGGATGTTTTCGTACAGGAGCCGATGGCTATCTTCGCCGAAGTCCTGTGAGTATGTCAACGAAACGACTCTTGCCAGATGCATTGGCTCCGATGATGGCCAACTGCTCTCCTTCTTCGAGGTTGAAGTTCACGGGTGACGTCATCTGGAAGATGGGGTTGGCAATGATGCCGTTGGTGATATGGATGAGGGAAGACATGTTGGATATTCAGATTGTTGAACGATGCACCGGGATATGCTGAATGGCTGATTGCAGTATATCGGGTTGCAAAGGTACCCTTTTCCGTTGAGACCTCCAATTCTTTGGAGGGAAAAATGGTTGTGTGGCTCATTAGATCTCCTCAAATATTTGGAAAATCTCTCTGCTCACCCTATCTTTAACGCTACACGTTTTAGATAGGCTGCGGCTCAACAAATTGCAAATAAATTTGCATTTGTGTTCGCCTTGCACTATCTTTAACGCTGCGCGTTTTAGATAGGGGTCGCCTCAGAAAAACGCAAATAAATTTGGTTTTTCGTTCGGCTCACCCTATCTTTGTCCCCATAATTAGAAAGAACATAAACAAAAGTAATATGGAACCGATTATCAAGCATTTCACCGATGATGACCTCTACAAGTTCAGCATGTGTTGTGCCATCCTCAACTGTTTTCCTCGCGCCATGGTGCGCTACCAGTTTGTTGATCGAAACAATACCGTCTATCCCCAGGGCTTTGATGCCCTGCTGCGTGAACAGATAGGATATCTCGAGGACCTTCGCTTCACCGACGAGGAACAGGCATTCATGGAGCGTCGCTGCATCTACATCCCCCGCTGGTTCTATACCTACCTCAAAGGCTTCCGCTACAAGGCCGAGTGGGTGAAGGTGTCGCAGGATGCCGAGGGACACCTCTCGGTGACCTTCGAGGGCTACTGGCACGAGACCGTGCTGCTGGAGGTGAAGGTGCTGTCCATCATCAGCGAGCTCTACCACATCGTGAATGGCGACATCGACAAGGTGGACTATGAGGCCTACCGCCAGCTGTCGTACGACAAGGCTGTGCGTATGCTCGAGGCTGGGCTGAAGGTGGCCGACTTCGGCTGCCGCCGTCGCCTGTCGCACGATGCCGAAGATGCCATGATGCGTGGATTCCTGGAGGCTTCGCAGAAGGTGAAGGGCCCCGGCGTGTTCACCGGTTCAAGCACCGTGTGGTTCGCCATGAAGTACGACGTGCAGCCCATTGGCACCATGGCTCACGAGTTCGTCTCCTCCATTGCCGGCATGTATGGCCCGCAGGAGGCCAACCATATCGCCATGGACATGTGGCAGAAGACGTTCATCGGCAGTCTGGGCATCTTCCTCTACGACACGTTTGGCTTCAAGGCCTTTGCAGATAATTTCTCCGAACATTTTGCCCGTGTGTTTGCCGGACTGCGTGTGGACAGCGGCGACAACCTCGAACAGCTCGACAAGATCTGTGCCAAGTATGCTGAGTTTGGCATCGATTCTGCCTCCAAGCAAGTAGTATTCTCCAATGCCCTCGATACCGACCGTGCCATTGCCCTGCACAAGGCAGTGGACGGACGCGTCCAGGACAGCTACGGTATTGGTACCCACTTGACTTGCGACTTCGGCCACCTCGGCATCCAGCCCATGAACATCGTCATCAAGCTCGTCGCCTCCAAGATCACCGAGAAGCGTGACTGGAACGACACCTGCAAGATGAGTGAGGATGCCGGCAAATATACCGGCAAGAAGGAAACCTTCGAACTCTTCAAGACATTGCTGCATATCTGATCAGAAAAAACAAAAAGAAC
>JAUNNV010000089.1 GCA_030531335.1 Bacteroidales bacterium | reverse complement strand
CTTACAGCTGCCCCAAACCAATCTGTTTCGTGCCGCCCTATAAACGCCAACCGCGTCCCGAAGGACGCGGTTGATGGCTTTCAAAGTTTTTACTTGACTTATGTGACGAGGCGTACTGAATGGGCACGATCGCGTTCGAAGCTCCTCGACGGATTGACACTTTTATTGTCGAAGAGCAAGCAATAAGGGCTCAGTAGATATTTTCCGGCAAATTGATTGACAATCCGAGCCCGACATCGAGGAATGAGGGCAGCGGCTATGAATAATAATGTAGGTTAGTTGCCCGACAACCCCCTAATCTCATCGAGGTTCTTGTCGATTTCCTCATCGGTGGGGGCGAAGTTGCTCAAATTGCCGGCCAAATACTGGTCGTAGGCCGCCATGTCGATAAGGCCATGACCCGTGAGGTTGAACAAAAGCACCTTTTCCTCGCCTGTCTGCTTGCAGCGGTCGGCCTCGCGTATGCAGGCGGCAATGGCATGAGTACTCTCGGGAGCGGGTATGATGCCCTCTGATTTTGCGAACAAGATTCCCGCCTCGAAACTCTCAATCTGATTCACATCCACAGCCTCCATCAGTCCGTCTTTCTTCAGTTGCGACACAATCGTGCCGGCACCATGATAGCGCAAGCCTCCTGCATGGATGTTTGCAGGCCGGAAGTTATGTCCGAGGGTGAACATCGGCAACAAAGGAGTGTAGCCTGCCTCGTCGCCGAAGTCGAGCATGAATTCTCCCCGCGTGAGTTTCGGACACGAAGCTGGCTCGGCCGCAACGAAACGTGTGGTTTTACCTTCGAGAATGTTGTGCCGCATGAAGGGGAAGCATATTCCGGAAAAATTGCTGCCTCCACCGAAACATGCAAACACCATGTCGGGATACTCGCCAGCCATCTCCAATTGCTTCTCGGCTTCCAAACCAATGATTGTTTGATGGAGCGACACATGACTCATTACCGACCCCAAGGTGTATTTACACTTCTCGGGAGTGGTCATTGCCAACTCCACCGCCTCGCTGATGGCTGTGCCCAATGAGCCTTGATGATTGGGATATTTCGTCAGGATGTTCTTTCCTGCCCTTGTTGACATGGATGGAGAAGGGGTGACCTGAGCCCCAAAAGTCTGCATGATGCTGCGGCGATAAGGTTTCTGCTCGTAGCTGATTTTCACTTGATACACGGCAGCCTCCAATCCGAACAGCTTGGCTGCATACGACAAGGCACACCCCCACTGCCCTGCACCGGTCTCCGTCGTGACATTCGTGACACCCTCCTGCTTGCAATAGTACGCTTGCGCCAATGCCGAATTCAGCTTGTGTGAGCCCACAGGACTGACACTCTCATTCTTGAAATAGATGTGGGCAGGGGTTCCCAAAGCCTGCTCCAATCCGTAGGCACGTACCAATGGAGTGCTACGATAGTACTTGTAGTATTCGCGAACCTCATCAGGAATCTCAATCCACGCATCAGTCTGATTCAACTCCTGCCAAGCACATTCGCGAGCGAAGAGGGTTGACAACTCGTCGAGCGACATAGGCTGATGTGTCTTAGGGTTGACAGGTAGCATGGGTTTATGCTTCATGTCAGCCTGGATGTTGTACCAATATCTTGGTATCTCATCCTCGGTTAGGAAAAATCGTTTCTGTTTGCTCATACTACAAAGATATTTGCGTTTGTTTTTCAAATCAAGTTGCAAAAGTAATTCATTTTTCAAAAACGTTGTCTGTTTTTGATGGAAATGACTATTTTTGTAGTCAAATTTGTAATAAAGATGACCGAAAAAGGTTTGAAAAAGTTAGAAAACCTACCATACTGGGGCAACTGCATGGAGGAAACCTTGGGTGTGAAATTCCATGAAATGATTGGCGAGGAAACGATTCAGGCCGAGATGATGGTTGATGAGCGTACTTGTCAACCGTTCGGCCGCATCAATGGCGGTGCTTCATTGGCATTGGCTGAAATGTTGGCCGGCCATGGTTCTTTCTACCTGTGTTCCGATGACGAACGTCCCGTTGGCGTGCAGATTAGTGGGAACCACGTGGGATGGGCCACCGTGGGAGAGAAAGTGGTTGCGACGGCCCACATAGAACATCGGGGCCAAACCACCCACGTTTGGAATGTCACCATCGACACGGAGAGTGGTCGCCCTGTCAGTATCGTTCGGGTGACAAACATGATATTGAAAGAACCACCTAAAGCCGTGTGACCGTGTATTCCGACAAACGCCACATACTACAACTTACCGCATTGCTGCGCGAACATGGGGTACAGGACTTTGTGATGTGCCCTGGGGGACGCTGTGCCGCTGTGACATATACATTACTGCAAGTGGATGGATTCCACTGCCATCAGATTACCGACGAGCGAAGTGCGGGTTTCTTTGCCATTGGAATCGCGCTCCAAACAGGCAGGCCTGTGGCTGTGGTGTGCAACTCAGGGTCGGCGCTGCTCAACCTTTTTCCTGCCGTGGCGGAGGCGTTTTACCAACAGGTGCCACTTATTGTGATTTCGGCCGACCATCCTGCGACAAGCAATCGACAGAAAGCCGAAGAATTCGTTCCACAAATCAATGTCTTGAAGGAATTCGTAAAGACAAGCATTCACCTTGCGGAAGCCAAGAGCGAGGAGGAAAACCTATACAACAACTTGCTGATCAACAAGGCTCTCTTATCCCTAACCCTTCGAAGCAAAGGACCGATACACATCAACCTGTCAATCGAAGAACCCATGTATCGCTATACGGTCAAGACGCTGCCCGACGAACGAGTAGTTCGGATACACTCGGCCAATGATTCCTTCGAGCTTGAAACAACACTTAATCAATTCACTCGTAGGATGATTGTCGTAGGGCAGATGAACTTGATTTATGAATTCGACAAATCGGATATCGGCTCCTTGCGCAAACAGTTCGCCTGGTTGTGCGAGCATTGGAGCAACCAAACGACCCAGATACCAGCCATTCGGAACTTCGATGTGGCCCTTTGTGCGATGAACGAAGAGCAGCAGGAAGCCTTGTCGCCACAATTGCTGATTACATACGGTGGGCAGATTGCCTCCAAGTCGCTTAAAAGACTATTCCATAAGTACCCACCCAAGGAGCATTGGCATGTCTGCGAGGATGGCGACGTGGTCGATATGTTCGGTTGCCTTACACGGGTGATAGCAATGAATCCTTTCGACTTTTTGGAAAATGTGGCTTCACGGATAGAAAGCCTTCCGACTACCTTTCCTGCGCAATGGGAATCGGCTTGCAGCAATACGCCCGAGCCCGATGCGCCCTATTGTGGGTTGCAGGCCGTTGGCAAGTTGCTTCACGCAATCCCCCACGACTGTGCGCTCCACCTGTCGTGTGGGTCGCCCTTGCGCTATGCGCAGATGTTCCATGTGCCCGAAGGGGTGGAGGTTTGTTGCAACGGTGGAACCAACGGGACGGAAGGAACACTTTCCACGGCCCTGGGTTATGCGTCGCGTTCCTCGAAAATCAACTTCGTGATTATCGGCGACCTCAGTTTCTTTACCGACATGAACGCATTGCTTACCCTTCCTTTCACCGCGAACCTGCACATCATGTTGCTCAACAACAAGGGTGGAGAATGTTACCAAAACATGCCGGGTGTCGAGCGGTCAGAGCAAGCCCGACGTTTTCTTACGGCGGAGCACACCGCCTCGGCACGTTCGTGGGCAGAGCACCGGGGATTCGATTACTTGGTGGCACTCGACACCGACGATCTCGATTTTGTCATGCCGGAATTCACCGCCGCCTCCACCCAGCCCATGTTTCTTGAGGTCTTCACCGACAAGGAACGTGGAATGCAATACCTACGCGAATACCTACATCGGTTGAAGAACCCTTCATGACGATGATTCCCCTCATTCCTGTGCGTAATGTAATTACTATATTTTTAACGTGTATAACCAACAGATATGAAAAACATGAAATTCTACAGAGCCCTTTTATTTGTCGCGGCAATCATGAGCCTCACAAACAACCTATGGGCTGAAGCGTTGCCCATCCGACTGCGTGTCGCCACCTACAACATCCGCCATGGAAGTAATCTTCAGGGCGTCATGGATTTGCCCCGCACGGCCGAAGTGTTGTGCTCGTTCGATGCCGATGTCATTGCTGTGCAGGAAATCGACAGCATGGCAAAGCGTTCGGGCTACATCTCGGAAATGGAGGAGCTGGGCAAGCTCACACTCTACCACCAAGTGTTTGGAGGCAGCATCGACTTCGACAAAGGGAAATATGGTGTAGGCATCCTGAGCAAGAAACGCCCGTTGCGTTCGTATCGTGTGACATTGCCCGGGCGGGAAGAAGCCCGCTCGTTGTTGGTCGCCGAGTTTGAGCACTACATCTTTGCCAGCACACATCTGTCGCTTACAGCAGCCGACCGCATGGCCTCGATTCCCATCATCGAACAAGAAGCGGCCAAGTCGGAAAAACCCTTTATTGTGGCGGGCGACTTCAATGCCACACCCAACTCTGAATTCATCCAGACCTTACAACGACGTTTCTACATTTGCAACAACAAATTGCAATCATCGTTTCCTGCCGACAAGCCAGACCGCTGCATTGATTACATCGCCATCTATAAAGGGAAGCACCTGCCTCATAGAGTTGGGGCAGACGATGCTCCCATGGCCAACTACCGTCCGTTTGCCGATGAACCCGCCGTTGTGGTCAGCAATCAGGTCGTCGAAGAAGGCTCTGCATCCGACCACCGACCACTCGTAGCCGAATTGCTTTTGCCTACCCCTGCACATCAATTGTTGACCACGATGCCATATTTGCAAGACCCTCAGCCCACCAGCATGACTGTGATGTTTCAGACCAACAGCGTTTGCCACTGTTGGGTAGAGTATGGCACAGACTCCTTGCACACACAAAAGGCACGGACGCTGCTCGACGGCCAAGAAGTATGTTATGACATAGAAAATAAAATCAAGCTGCAACAACTCAAGCCACGCACCCGCTATTACTATCGGGTTTGCGCTGTGGAATTGTTGGAAAAGAAAGGTTACGAGAACCATTTCGGCGATACCATTCGCACTGCGTTCCATTCGTTTCAAACCCCACCTGACCAGTCGAGCGATTTCCAAGCCCTCATCTTCAACGACCTACACTGCAACCAGGCCACATTCCAAGCCCTTTGCCAGTCGGTGCGGCACGTCAAGCCCGATTTCATCATGTTCAATGGCGACTGCATACCCGAGCCATCCGACCGCCGACATGCCATCGACATGATCCACGCCCTGACGGATGCCGTCGGAGGCGCATCCTGCCCGATTGTTTTCCTGCGAGGGAACCATGAGATTCGGAATTTCTATTCGGCAGGTATGCATCGGCTTATCGGATACCATGGGGACAAGACCTATGGCGCATTCTCATGGGGAGACACTCGCTTTGTGATGCTCGATTGTGGAGAGGACAAGCCCGACTCCATGGCCGTCTATGCTGGCCTGAACGACTTCACCCACCTGCGCCTGGAACAACTCTCGTTCATCAAGCAAGAAGTGAAAAGCCGCGAGTTCAAGAAAGCGTCCAAGCGAGTGTTGCTGAGCCATATTCCCATATTTGGCAACGGCGACCGATATCATCCATCATTGGACCTTTGGCGCGATGTGTTGGTGTCGGCACCCTTCAGCGTAGCCATCGGAGGACATACCCACAAATTCGCCTTTCACCCCGAAGGAACCGACGGATGCACCTATCCCGTGGTCGTGGGCGATGGGCCTAAGAGAGGAACCGTTGTCTTATTGAGAAAGACAGGGAAGGACCTGCATGTCGATGTATATGACACCCAAGGAGAAATCATACTTCAAGAAAACTTCTAATTCACATCAAAAAGGAGAACATCCGATTACTTTCAAGGCTGCAGCATGTTTTTTACAGCCATAAGAAACTGTCTTGAAAAAATGTGTAAATTTGCAACATGTTTAATTATTCATTCTAAAAGAAGATAATCCATGAAAAAAATCTTTCTGATTTTATTGTTGTTATTGCCTTGCTTGTGGGTTGAGGCCCAACTGACAAACATCAAGGACAAGACTGTACGCGAGAACTTTGAGTTTGCCGACAAACAACTGCGTGTGTTGGTGAGCGATGTGGAAACCTATATCACCGAGCATCAAGGCACGAAAGATGCCAACAGGATTGCCCCAGGATTGCTGTTGCCCGATGGTTCCATCCAAATGGATGCGCCTCGTGGATGGCGTTCCGGCTTCTTCCCAGGCATGTTGTGGTATATGTACGAAATGACCAAGGATGATTTCTGGAAAGAAAAGGCCCGGAAGTTCACCGCCTATTTGGAGGGCGACAAAACCTACACGGGCACGCACGACTTGGGGTTCATCATGTTCTGCAGCTATGGCAACGGCTTGCGACTTACCCGCGACAAGAGCTATCCAGACATTCTGCTTGAAACATCACGCTCGCTCATCACCCGATACAAGCCCAACGTTGGTTGCATACAATCGTGGAACGCCAACCAAAAGTGGTCGTATCCTGTCATCATCGACAACATGATGAACCTTGAATTGCTGTTCTGGGCATCGAAACAGAGTGGCGACAAACGTTTCCGCGAGATTGCCGTGAGCCATGCCGACAACACCATCAAGAATCATTTCCGCCCAGACTACAGCTCGTATCACGTGGTGAACTACAATGTGGATGGCGATGGTAAGGCCAACCTCCACCAGACACACCAAGGCTATTCCGACGACTCTTCATGGGCCCGTGGCCAGGCTTGGGGTCTGTATGGATTTACCATGTGCTATCGCGAGACCAACGACAAGAAGTATTTGGAGCAAGCCGAACACATTGCAGCATACATTCTGAATCATCCAAACATGCCGAAGGACTTGGTGACATTCTGGGACTTCAATGCTCCCGACATACCCAAGAAGGCTCCACGCGATGTCTCTGCTGCAGCCATCATGGCTTCGGCGTTGTATGAGCTGAGCACGATGTCGGCCGAGAAAGGAGCTTGGTACAAGGAATGTGCGGACAAGATTGTAAACAGCATTACGAAGAAATTCCGCTCGAAAGCTGGAAAGAACCATGGATTCCTGACATTTGCCAGCACAGGCAACTACCCCACGGGGAAGGAAATAGATACCCCCATCATCTATGCCGACTATTACTTCCTGGAGGCCTTGGTTCGTAAGGAACGTTTGGAAACCGGTCGTCCGGTAGTACCTCCCGTCTATGCGAACCGCGAGGCGAACTACGATGAGATGAAGGTGCCTACATATACCTTGCCGGATGCCCTCACCATGAACGACGGCACACGAGTGACCACCGTAGAACAATGGGAAAAGCAACGTCGCCCCGAACTGCTCGAAATGTTCACGCGCGAAATGTTCGGTAAGGCTCCCGGCAAACCTGCCGACATGCGATTCGAGGAGCTTTATTGCGACAAAAACGCATTGGGAGGTAAGGCCACGCGCAAGGAAGTGAAAGTGATATTCAATGCCGCTGGCGACAACTACATGAAATTGTTGATTTACTTGCCCAACAATGCCAAAGGTGCCGTACCAATGTTCTTGGGCATCAACTTCAACGGCAACTGGGCCGTAAGCTCCGACCCCGGCATCCTGCTGCCCACCGAGGCCGAACTGGCACGCTACGGAGAGAAGATAGAGGTGGTTAGAGGCGTATCGGAAAGCCGTTGGGACCTCGACCAAATTCTTGGTGCCGGGTATGGCTTGGCCACATTCTACCGTGGCGACATCGACCCCGACTACCATGACGAGTTCCAGAATGGGGTTCATCCGTTGTTCTATGCCAACGGACAGACCTATCCGAAAGCCGATGAATGGGGAACCATTGGTGCCTGGGCTTGGGGATTGAGCCGTGCACTCGACTACATGGAAACCGATGCTGCCATTGACGCCAAGCGGGTGGCTGTGTTTGGCCATTCGCGTTTGGGCAAGACCGCCTTGTGGGCAGGAGCCGTTGACACTCGTTTTGCCGTGATGTTTTCCAACGAGTCGGGTTGTGGTGGTGCCGCCCTCTCCCGTCGTGCTTTTGGCGAGACTGTGCTTCGCATCAACACCAATTTCCCACATTGGTTCTGCGAGAACTTCAAGAAATACAGCGACAACGAAAGCACGCTTCCTTTCGACCAGCATGAGCTGGTGGCTCTGAGTGCTCCACGCCCGGTTGGAATTTCGAGTGCCGAGGACGACCAATGGTCCGACCCGATGGGCGAAGCCCTGTCGGCACAGGAGGCCAAGGCAGTGTATAGGTTGTGGGGCAATGACAAGGCCGCAAACGTAGATTACTATGTGCGCCGTGGCAAACACGATGTTACCTCGCTCGACTGGGCCGAGAAAATAAAGTTTGCCGACCGTTTCCTGAAATAAGCGTCGTTGGTTGATGATATATATCTTCATGAAGGTTGGTCCTGTAGGGGCCAACCTTCATTGATTCATCAACATATAATTTTGAAAATGATTATCCGCATTTAACCGATTTCCGAAATCACGCTTGCCCATCACACTGCGAAGCTTGTGCATCATCTCCCAGATTGGCTGATAGCACTTGTGGCTCAACTGACGTTGCATCCCGGAGGCCGAGAAGGTCTTCTTCGTGGAGGTCAGAAGATGGATGACCGTGAACCAATACAGCAACGGAAGCTTGCTGCCATGCATCACCGTGCCAGAGGTCGGAGACACCTCCTTGCGACATCGGCTGCCATGCCAACCTTCAAGATTGCTTCCGAACACGAAAATCCCGTGTTCCTCAAGCATGTCTTTCACTTTGAATGGGTTCAGTTGTGGGTAGAGTTCGTAGGTGCGTATGGCATTCTTTACTTCTTGAATCTCACGTATAGGAGCCACCACATTCTTGCCGTTAATGATGTCGCTCACCTGTCCTTCTGTCAATTTGTTGCCTTCTATGGCAAGCGAGCTATCATATTTATGGCTTCTGCAGTTATTGTAAATGGAGGCGTGTACATCTTTCTTGTCTTTCGTTGTTTCTTGTCTTAAACTTCTATCTGACTATCGTCTTCTTCCTCCTTGCAAGGCATAGTAAGAATCTATTCTTCCTCTGCTCTTGCTTCGAGCGTCAGTTCGCCACTCATCAGCTTGGGGAGCAGGCGGTCGCGGGCTTCGGTGAGGAGGCGGAGTTGGGATTGAAGTTTCTTTTGACTTTCAAAATAATTTCCAACTATATCCGTAAATGAATCAATAATCTCTTTCTTAGGAACAACTACTTCCCAATATTTAACAACCATACCACTAATATTTTGTTGTCCAGCACCTCTTGCTACTGCATTAAACTCATCTCGTAATTCATAGAGCTTCATATAAAGCCATTGCCATGAAACAATATCATTATCAGCAATTAGGCCTAAAGCTGCCTGATTACAACAACATTCTTTAGCCAATACACCTAACCTTCCAAGTGTTGGACTTGCATATATTGCCATTAAGATGGTATTGATAGGATACATCTTTGTTGAAGAGTTATTTAAACCCTCTTCTGTTATGTATTCCTCTGTGTCAAATATCCAATTGTCTAATAGCTCCTTTGTTTTTACCCATCTAATTGTCCCCTCGTTCCAATAATTAGAATTACGTCTTGAAGGAGTACTACCTGAACAGATTGATTTGCAAAGATCATTCAACTTCTTCTTTTCCCATCCCTCCGGCACGCCATCCACGATGTTGGTGTTTTCGTATCCGGGGAAGTGGAGGTCAACGAACCATTCCTTGTAGAGTCGCTGAGCAGCTTCTTCCAATAGCTTTATCTGCTTCTGATAGTTCTCTATCAA
>JAUNNV010000088.1 GCA_030531335.1 Bacteroidales bacterium | reverse complement strand
TTTGACTGGGCCATCAAGCGCATCCTGCGCAACAAGGCCGACTATTGCATCGTGGAAGGGCTGCTGACGGTGCTGCTGGGCAGGACCATTCGCATCAAGTCGCTGCTCGAAAGCGAGGGCAACCAGGAGTCGGAGGACGACAAGTTCAACCGCGTCGATCTGCTGGCGGAGGACGAGGCCGGCGAGCTGATGATTTTCGAGATACAGAACAACCGCGAGCTGGACTACTTCCACCGCATGGCCTACGGCACCTCGAAGGCGTTGTCGGAATACATCAGGATGGGCGACCCATTCGAGAAGATCAGGAAGGTCTATTCGATAAACATCGTCTATTTCTCGTTGGGGCAGGGCAAGGACTATGCCTACAAGGGTTCCACCAGGTTCATCAGCATGCACGACCAGACGGAGGAGCTCAGGCTGTCGGAGGCACAGCGAAGGGCCTTCGGTTGCGAGACACCCGCCGACATCTTCCCCGAGTACTACCTGCTCAGGGTTGACAAGTTCGACCAGATAGCCGAGACCCCCCTCGACGAATGGATCAGCTTCCTCAAGACGGGCGACATACCCGTGACCGCTACCGCCCCCGGGCTGTCGGAGGCACGCGAGCGCCTGCGCATCGACTCGCTGGACGACGCCGAGAAGAAGCGTTATTACTGGATGATGGAGAACCTTCGCTACCAGCGCAGTGTCATCGAGACCGGAAGGCGCGAGGGACGCGAGGAGGGACGCAAGGAAGGCAGGGAAGAAGGACGTGCGGAAGGTGAAGCAATCGGAATGCAGAAGGGACGTGTGGAAGGTGAAGCGATCGGAATGCAGAAGGGACGTGCGGAGGAAAAACTCCTCATCGCCGCGAACCTGAAATCCATAGGACTGAACACCGAACAGATTGCCGCCGCCACAGGCCTTACAAAGGAAGAAATTGACGAGCTACAAGACACGATGGGCTGACACATTGAACTGGGAGAGGAAGGGAACCAACCCAACGTCAGCTGTTCGAATAATTGACGTTATTGGAAAACCCTAACGTAATCAATTTCCATTTCGCAAGGGAAAGCATTGAAGTCGATGCCATGGCGTGCGGCCCAAGGACGTCCCACGGCGTTGTTGAGAATGATGTACATAGTGCTTTGGAAAGGCCAGAAACGAGGATTCTCTTTCTCTACCGGAGTGAATGTGAGATAAGGGCTCAAGGGGTCATCCACATAAATGTCAACCTGACTTTCAGAAAGGTTCATACCATAAACATGGAAAGTGTTCTCGATGTCGTCCATCTGGATGTAACCTTCGTTCTTGCAGGGCTCCTCCTTGGGCTTGGCCAAGGTAGCAGAAGTGTGTACCGTGCCATACACTCTATGTCGGTCATAAGCCACATATTCCATGATGTCGATTTCGGAATAGTTGGGTGCAGCATTCCTTCCGTAGAGCCAGATGGCAGGTTGCGTACCTTTCACTCCCGGCATTTTGGCACGAACTTCCACCCGTCCGCGATTTATCTCGCAGTGCCCCCGCGTCACCAGTCGAGCCGAGGTGTAGTCGCCTACCTTGGTGCCTTCGCCTCGACGTATAGTATTGATTACCAAGTTCCCATCGCGGATAAAAGCATTCTCGACAGATGAAGTGTATTCTTGCAGCTCATTGCCTCCCCATCGACCTGTACCCAAGTTGTAAGCCCATTTCAATGTATCGACCACATTGCCGGAGAACTCATCGCTCCACACCAACTTCTCTCCGCGTTTGAAATACTGCGAGTCGTCGGCTATCTTCACTTTGGTATCGACCGAATATGTCTTGGAACTTGTCTTAACAAGGACTTTCACCTTGTAGGTTCCCTTCCGTTCGAAATAAAACACTGCAGTCGTGCCTTGGTGTACGTCATTCCCTTTGGCAGTCCATGTCACTTTGGCATTTGCCAACGCGTTTACGTTTTCCAAGCAGCAATGAATGAAATTAGGATTGCCTTCCTCTGCAACGACCTTTATGTTAGGTTTACTATCCTTCTGGGATTGACTTGCAAGGGTAGTTGCACAAAAGAGGACGCAAAAAAGAAGAAAAAGAGTATTTTTCATGTGTCGGATGGAGTTTTAGAAGCTGTTTTGAAATGTTCCAATTAATCTTTCATGAAATTTTTAATCGAACATTTCAAAACAGCTTCTAAAATTCGTCACAAGGAACCATGGCTTTGAGAATATGCCGATATGTGGTGACAAGAGAGAGACTCCTAAGTGGAATCTCTCTCTTGTGAATTATTTTGACGAGTTAGAGCGCGCCTACTTCCTTCAAGGCGGCGTTGGTCTTACGGACGGCAGCAGCACTTGCAGCGAACTTGGCCTTTTCGTCGGCGTTCAGCGGCAGTTCTACAATCTTTTCAATACCGTTCTTGCCCAAGATTACGGGAACGCCACAGCAAATGTCGCTCTCTCCGTATTCGCCTTCCAGATAAACAGAGCAAGGAATCATCTTCTTCTGGTCGTGGATGATGGACTCAACCACGTATGCTCCGGATGCCCCAGGTGCGTACCATGCCGAAGTGCCCAGGAACTTGGTCAGTGTGGCGCCGCCCACCATGGTGTCGGCAACAACCTTCTGCAATTCTTCCTCGGAAAGGAAGTTGCTTACAGGCATACCCTTGTAAGTAGCCAAACGAGCCAATGGAATCATGGTCGTGTCGCCATGTCCACCGATTACCAAACCGTCAACTTCGTTGGCATTGCAACCGATAGCCTGCGAAAGGAAATACTTGAAGCGTGAGCTGTCGAGCATACCACCCATGCCGATGATGCGGTTCTTCGGCAAGCCAAGGGTCTTCAACGACAGGTAGGTCATGGTGTCCATCGGGTTGGAGATGACCACCAGGATGGCATTGGGAGAGTACTTCAGGATGTTCTGAGCCACCGACTTGACGATGCCTGCGTTTACGCCAATCAGCTCCTCACGTGTCATACCGGGCTTGCGTGGAATACCCGAGGTGATGACTACCACGTCGGAGTTGGCGGTTTTCTCATAATCATTGGTGCAGCCTACGATTTTGGTGTCGAAACCCAACGACTGGGCTGTCTGCATCATATCCATTGCCTTCCCTTCGGATACGCCTTCCTTTACGTCGAGCATAACGACTTCGTCGGCCACTTCGTGAAAAGCCAACACATTTGCACATGTAGCGCCTACGTTACCTGCGCCTACTACGGTTACTTTTGACATAGTTTATTGTTTTAAAAAAGTTCCATTAAGTGCCGCAAAGATACGGCAAAATCCTGACTATAGGAAAAAAACGATGATTATTTTCGCCTTGTCTTCGATTTTTATGCTAATTTTGCGACCAAAATATATTGCGGTAGTATGGACAAAAACAAGAAACTTATCTTCGTCATCATCATTCTGATAATCGTATTGGGCGGCATTTCATTCTATGCCATTTTCAAGACAAAGGAAAATTCGGACATGAAGGAATTGTTCGCCATTGAGAAGGAGGAAATGGAAAACGAGTACACCACATTCGCCACCCAGTATGATGAGCTTCAAATCCAAATCAGCAACGACTCGTTGCGCGAGAAGCTTGAGAGCGAGAAACTCAAGACCCAACGGCTGTTGGAGGAGTTGCGACAGGTGAAGAGCTCGAACGCCGCAGAGATTACCCGACTAAAGAAGGAATTGAAGACAGTACGAGCCGTGTTGCGAAGCTACGTGGTGCAAATCGACTCGCTGAACCGGGTGAATGAGGCCTTGACAACGGAAAACCAACAGGTGAAGAAGAAATATTCGGAGGCCTCGCGACAAATCAAGACCTTGTCGCAGGAGAAGAAGAACCTGAACGAACGGGTGCAGTTGGCCGCACAGCTCGATGTCACCAATATCAGTGTCGTTCCCAAGAACAAGAAGGGGAAAGTGGCCAAGAAAGCCAAAGACACGAAGAAGATTGCCGTCAGTTTCACTGTGGTGAAAAACATAACGGCGAAGACAGGCCAACGAACGCTCTACATCCGAATCACCCAACCAGGCAACGAAGTGCTGTGTAAGAACAGCGGCGACACCTTCACCTACGAAAACCGACAGCTTACTTACTCCATCAAGAAGTACATCGAATATACTGGCGAGGAGCAAACGGTAAGTGTGTATTGGGACGTGGCCGAGTTCCTGCAAAGTGGTACGTACAGTGTGTATGTGTTTGCCGACGGTGTCATGGCCGGCAGCGGAACGTTCGACCTGAAATAACTCTCGAAGCATGAAGGAATTCATCTCGGTGTTGAGGCGTTTCGTGCCTCCTTACAGGAAATACCTGGTGGCCAGTGTCGTGTTCAACATCCTCTCGGCCATCCTCAATGTGTTTTCATTCGCATTGATCATCCCCATCCTGCAGATCCTTTTCAAGTTGCAGGAACCTGTCGATACTGTCTTGCCTTGGAGTTGGAACAACGCAACAGAAGTGCTTGGTCACAACCTCAACTATTTTGTCAGCCGGCTTATCGAGCTCCACGGAGCCAGCACCACCTTGTTGCTTCTTGGACTGTTCCTGGCATTCATGACCTTGCTGAAGACAGGAGGCTATTTCCTTTCGTCGGCTACGATGATACCCATCCGTACGGGTGTCGTGCGTGACATTCGCGTACAACTTTACAACAAACTGCTATCGTTGCCCATGGGTTTCTTCTCGGAGGAACGCAAGGGCGACATCATTGCCCGCATGAGCGGCGATGTGAACGAAATCGAGAACAGCATCATGTCGTCGCTCGACATGCTTTTCAAGAATCCCATCCTGATTATCGTGTATTTTGGCACGCTGATAGGCATCAGTTGGCAGCTCACGCTGTTCACAATCCTGGTGCTGCCATTGATGGGGTGGTTCATGGGAGCCGTCGGCAAGATGCTGAAACGAAAGTCGCTGGTGGCCCAAGCCTTGTGGAGCGACCTGATGGCGCAACTGGAAGAGACTCTGGGTGGGTTGCGCGTCATCAAGGCTTTTGTGGCTGAGGGGAAAATGAGCACAAGGTTTCTAAACAAAAACAACGAATACCGCAACACCATCAACAAGGTCAACACCCGGCAGCAAATGGCTCACCCGATGTCCGAGTTTTTGGGCACGGTGCTCATTGTCATTGTGCTGTGGTTCGGCGGGTCGCTGATTTTGTCGGGATCCGACGGCATCACCGCGCCTTCGTTCATCTTCTACCTGACTATCCTGTACAGCATCATCAATCCGCTCAAGGATTTCTCGAAAGCCGGCTACAACATTCCCAAGGGACTGGCGAGCATGGAGCGGGTAGATAGGATATTGCAGGCCGAAAACACCATGAAGGAAACAAACAATCCGGTGAGTGTCGGCCCACAGCTAAGGGAACAGATAGAACTGAAGGGTGTGTGGTTCAAATACGACAACAAATGGGTGCTGCAAGATGTCAACCTGACAATCCCACGTGGAAAGACCATAGCTTTGGTGGGACAGTCGGGATCTGGCAAGAGCACCCTGGCCGACCTCATTCCCCGTTATCACGACGTGCAGCAGGGCGAAGTGCTTATCGATGGAGTGAACGTGTGCGACATCAGCTTGCGCAACCTCCGCTCCATGATGGGTAATGTCAATCAGGAAGCCATTCTCTTCAACGACACCTTCTTCAACAACATCGCTTTCGGAGTGGAAAACGCCACGCGCGAGCAAGTGGTTGAGGCAGCCAAGATAGCCAATGCCCACGATTTCATCATGGCTACGGAAAACGGCTACGACACGATGATAGGCGACCGTGGAGGAAAGTTGTCGGGTGGGCAGCGCCAACGCATCAGCATAGCCCGTGCCATCTTGAAGAATCCGCCCATCCTGATTCTCGACGAGGCCACCTCGGCACTCGACACCGAAAGCGAGCGGATGGTGCAGGATGCCCTCGACAAGTTGATGCGCGACCGGACCACCATCGCCATTGCCCATCGCCTGAGCACCATCCGACATGCCGATGAAATCTGTGTGTTGCACGAAGGGAGGATTGTGGAGCGTGGCCGTCACGAAGAACTACTTGCCCTCAACGGACACTACAAGCATTTGTGCGAAATGCAGCAGGTAGATTGACTTTCCCTTCGGTTCGCACGCTGGATGTGGTTTCTCAGTCCTCGGCCTGTAGTTGTGCACAGTCGTTCTCTACCTGATAGAGTTTTTCCTTACAGAAATCCACCAATTGGTTCGATTCCTTGAGCAATGTCGAGAGGTCGTCGATTCCCAGGTCGTTGTTCTCCAGTTGGGTGGCAATCTCGTTCAGGCGCCTCATGGCGTTTTCGTAAGTCTGTTTCATAGGATGACACTTTCTGTCTGCCCATAGGCAAACTGGGTTGACAATTTATCGCCCGGCTTCAGTTCCGAGGCATCTTTTACGACCCGACCGTCATGGCGCGTGATGGAGTAGCCCCGCTGCAGAAGCAACTCTGGATTGGCCATGCGTATGCGTTCGGTCAGCAGTTCCAGCTGATGGTGCTGTCGTTGCAACAACATTTTGGATAGCAGCGGAATGCGCGACATGTAATTTTCCACCTTGATGTGCTCGCGTCGGATGCGGTTGCTTATGGCCTGTCGGATACGTCCCGACAAGTCGTTGACAGCCAAAGCCTCGTGTGCCATCATCGCCACCATCAGTTCGGCTGCGGCGGTAGGAGTCTTTACGCGGGTGTGAGCCACGAAGTCAATGACCGTGTCGTCGCGCTCGTGTCCTATCCCCGTGATGATGGGAAGGGGAAACTGAGCCACGTTTGTCGCCAGGTTGTAGCTGTCGAATCCCGACAAATCGGAAGTGGCTCCGCCGCCCCTGATGATTACGACCACGTCCCATCGCGTCTGTTGTGCGAATATCGCATCAAGGGCCGCGATGATGCTTTCCTCGACCTGTGTGCCTTGCATGATGGCAGGAAACAATTGTGTCCGAAACCGAAAGCCATATTGGTTGTGCTCCAGTTGATGACAAAAGTCGCCATATCCTGCAGCTGTCGCGCTCGATACTACCGCCACACGCAGTGGCAGACGAGGCATGGAAAGCTCCTTGTTGAGCCCTATGACCCCTTCCTCGGTTAGCCTCCGAAGTATTTCCTGTCGTTTGTGGGCCAGGTCGCCTATGGTGTAGGTCGGGTCGATGTCGCGCACCACAAGCGAATAGCCATACAATTCGTGAAAGTCCACTTCCACCTCGACAAGCACCTTGATACCAGCACAAAACGTACATCCTGTTTCGCGTTCGAAATAAGGTTTCAGCATTTTGTATGTGCTTGCCCAAATGCTTCCCCGAGCCTTGGCTATCATCTTGCCGCCGACCTCGTCCTTCTGTACGAATTCCACATAGCAATGGCCAGAATAATTTTCATGGACTTCGCTCAGCTCGGCCTGAATCCAGTAGGCATCGTCCAACGACGATTTCAGTCGTTGGCGTACCACGGAGTTGAGCTCATACAGCGTGAGTGACTTCGGTGTCATTGCTGTCGTTGTTGGCGAGCTGTTTGGTAGGCTTTCCACACGTCGGGGATGCCGTAGCCATAGATGTTGTCGGGATAGTCGGCTTGGCTTCCAGCCTTTCGCATGGCATCAATCACCTCATGGGCGGAAAGCCAGGGGCAAGCCTGCCAGAAACAAGCCACCAATCCGCAGAAGATGGGTGAGGCGAATGAGGTGCCGTTGCCCCTCCGTGGGGTGCCTGCAGTAGAAGATACCGCCGAGGATACCCCCACGGCCATCACGTCGGGTTTCACCCGTCCGTCGGCTGAGTTGCCTATCGACGAGAACTCGGCGTTGACACCCTCGCGTGTCGTGGCACCCACCGTAAGCACATGCTCGGCATCGCCCGGAGGGGTCACCTTTTTCCATTCGGCCTTGCCAGCGTTTCCTGCACTGCAAACCACCACCATGCCCTTGTCGGCGGCCATCGACGCGGAGCTTGATATCAGCGAAGTGTAGCCGTCGAGGTCGCGGTAGCGGTAGCCGGCATGTGGCTCATCGAACGTATGATACCCCAACGACGTGTTTATCACATCCACGCCCACGCTGTCGGCAAACTCAATGGCGGCTGCCCAGTTGTCTTCCTCCACGGGTTGCTCGCTGTCGGCATCTTCGCTCCGCAACAACCAGTACGAGGCTTCGGGAGCTGTCCCCGTCAGAACCCGTGGTGTGTTGGCGGCCATGCACGAAAGCACCATCATGCCATGCGCGTTTTCGGCGAAGATGTCCGATTCGACATTTGCGAAGTCGTGTGTACCAAGCAGCCGCATGTCCTTGAAGAAGTCGATGGCATCCACATTGTAGAATCCTCCGTCGATGACGGCAACCGTCATTCCGGAGCCTTTGAATCCCACCTCATGAAGTTTGTCGCCATTGTGGATGGCTATTTGCTGAAGTGCATCGCCATAAGCAGATGCGCTCAGTGTGTCGGGCGCTTGGTTCGTCACCTCTTGCTTGCGTTTCTTGTCGCGTTTGGGGGTGTTGTCGGGTTCTATCCAAACCAGTCGGGTGGCCTTTACGAAAGGCAGTCGGGCGATTTCATCGACCACGCTTGTGTCGGTCAGCTCCACCAAGGCCGTGTTGTTCCATTTGCTGGTGTGTACGAGCCGCACGTTCTTGGAGAGAATCTGTTGCAGATAGGCCTTGCTGACGGGCAGGTCGGTTTCATCGACGGCCAAGTGTTGCCTGGCCCTGCGCTCCAAGGCGCGTTCCGAAAGGAACTCGTGTGGGTTGTCAATCGTGTATTCCGTTCCTTGCTTGTCGGAAAAACAGATTCTGTATTTATAATGTTTCTTGGCGGAAACGCTTAAACCCACCAACAGCATCAGCATAAAGATCGTTCGTTTCATGACATCTCTATCTTTAAATGTTTCATTTGCCTATATAGGAAAAAACCAGCCAACACACTCGACACGCCGTCGCTCACGGGGATGCTTGCCAGCACACCATCGGCTCCGAAAAACAGGGGCAGAACCAGTATGCAAGGCAGGAGGAACAACAGTTGGCGGGTCAGCGACAGGAAAATGGATTTTCCGGCCATTCCGACGCTCTGGAAGAAATTCGTGGTCACCATCTGGAAACCCACTATTGGAAAGGCAATTACCATTGTGCGATACGACTTGGCGGCTAGCCCTATCAGTTCCTTGTCGGTGGTGAATATCCTGGCGATAAGTTCCGGACAAGCCAGTCCCACAAGAAACGAGGCCGTTGTCACCACCGTGGCGCAAAAGATGGTTTTCATCAGGATTTCCTTCATCCGTTGGTAGTCCTTGGCTCCGTAATTGAAACCCACGATGGGTTGCATGCCTTGGTTGAATCCGAAGACAATCATTGCGAAAAGCAGGATGATGCTGTTTGCAATGCCGTAAGCGCCTACGGCCAGGTCGCCGCTGTAGTGTCCCAGTCCCTTGTTCAGGAAGATGACGACCGTACATGAGGCCAGATGCATCAGGAAGGGCGACATGCCGATTTCCAGTATGCGCCGAACCAAGCGGCTGCTCAGCCTGAGGGTTTCCTTGCACAAGTGTATCAGCTCGTTCTTGTTTGTCAGTATTTTCATCTGCCATGCCAGCGCGATTGTCTGCGAAACGATTGTTGCCACGGCAGCCCCGCGTATGCCCCAATTGAACACATAGATGAACAAGAAGTCGAGCACAGCGTTCACCCCGATGGCAGTAAGCGTTGTCGCCATGGCTGTTCGCGGATGCCCCACGGCGCGTAGGATGGCATTCAGCCCGAGATACGCATGGCTGAACACATTGCCTGCCAGAATCACCACCATGTAGTCGCGGGCATACCCGATGGTGTTTTCGCTGGCTCCGAAAGCCCTTAATATCGCAT
>JAUNNV010000087.1 GCA_030531335.1 Bacteroidales bacterium | reverse complement strand
TGTAAAAATTAAGAATAACTATTACTGAAGCTACTAATCGGATTAATAGTAAGGGAATTCCTATTCATCCGATTCGTCGCCCATATAGACAAGAACAAATTGCCAAATCAGTAAAAAAACGAATGAAATATATGAAAAAAGCCAATTTTATCATCTTGCTGACAACACTTATGCTTTGTTCGTGTGCCAGCATTAAGGACATCAACTATTTTCAGGACTCAGCAGCCGGCGATGCCAACGCCATGAGAAATGCGAGTTATAATATCACCATCCAACCTGGCGACCGAATTACGGTATTGGTATCAAGCAAAGATTTGGAATTGGCCATGCCGTTCAACCTGATAACCGTCAACAATACATATGCGCGTTCGAATAATTCAGGTTCTTTGAACTCAACCAATTACACCCAATATTACACTGTCTCACAAGAGGGAGAAATCAACATGCCAATCTTAGGCAAAGTGAAAGTGACAGACCTGACTCGTACGCAGATAGAAGAAAAAATCAGTGGACTTATCATCGCATCGGAAAATGGTTTCAAAGACCCGACCGTGACTGTCGATTATGCGAACCTCAATGTCAAGATGCTCGGTGAAGTCAATCACCCGGGTGCGGTTATCATCGACCGCGACCAGTTCACACTTATGGATGCCATATCAAAGGCCGGAGACTTGTCTATATTCGGAAACAGAAAAAACGTCAAAGTATATCGAGTGGAGAATGGGGAGGAAAAAGTCTATGAGGTCGATCTTACACAACGTAAACAAGTGATCAATTCACCGGTATATATGTTAAGACAAAATGATATAGTGTATGTAGAACCGAACAAGACTCGTGCCAGACAATCCACATCGAGCGGCAATAATTTCCTACAGCCGTCCGTATGGATTTCCACCGCCTCGCTCATAACCACGGTGATTGCCTTGATTGTGAAATAGCGCATTGTGCTGATGTGGCCGTTCTCAAGCAAAAGTGCCCTTGAAGCCTGTGGACTCTTCAAGGGCTTCACTGACTGGCATAGTCATATTCTTCCAGGAGTGGACGATGGCATCCCTACCCAGGAAGAAGCGTTTCAGGTGCTTGAACGATTCGAGCAGTTAGGTTTCAGCACTCTGTGGCTCACTCCACACGTCATGGAGGACATCCCGAACACCACAGAAAATCTTCGACAAAAGTTCCAAGATTTCACCTCTGCCTACAATGGTACCATCAAGCTCCATTTGGCTGCCGAATATATGTTGGACAACGGTTTCGAAGAACGCCTGCACAACAACGACTTGCTGTGCATAGGTGTACTGAACACCAAAACACTGCTTGTAGAGACTTCGTACTTCAGTCCTCCGATGGACTTGTATGGCACCCTCAAGCGTATTCGGGACAAAGGGTATCAACCCCTGTTGGCTCATCCTGAACGCTATTTGTATATGGGTAGCAACGACTACGAACGCCTCAAAGCCATGGATGTACATTTTCAGTGCAATGTATCCTCACTGACTGGAGCCTATGGCAAGGAAGCTTCTCACAAATTCTTTACATTTCTTGCCAAAGGTTGGATTCAAGCCTTGGGAACAGACACTCACATGCTCAATACATTCAATCAAGCCATTGCACGAAAGTGTATCAATGGCAAACAGGGTACACTTCTGGCTGGTATTCCCAACGTCCTCTAACGGATGACTACTTAGCATGGCGACGGATTACCATCACCATCGCCCCACAACTGTCTCATCCGTTCGGCAATCTTCTGTTCCGTGGGATTGCCTTGGGCAACCCAAAAACGTTTTCCCTCGATTTCAGCAGGTAGGTATTGCTGCTTTACGAAATTGCCCTTATAGTCGTGCGCGTATTTATATCCGTTGGCATAGCCCAATTGCTCCATCAGCTTTGTGGGCGCATTGCGCAAATGCAAAGGCACAGGTAGGTTTCCCGACAACCGGATCTCATCCAAAGCCGCGCCTATGCCCATGTAAGCCGAATTGCTTTTGGCACTCGTGGCCAAATAAACGGTGGCTTCGGCAAGTGGGATGCGGCCTTCCGGCCAACCTATCTTCGCCACGGCATCGAAAGCCGCATTGGCAAGCAACAGAGCATTCGGATTGGCCAACCCGATGTCCTCGGCAGCCGATATCACCAACCGACGTGCTATGAAGACAGGATCCTCGCCTCCCTCCACCATCCGGGCCAACCAATAGAGAGCGGCATCGGGATTGCTGCCTCGGATGCTTTTGATGAAGGCCGACACAATGTCGTAGTGCATCTCTCCATCCTTGTCGTAGGCCAAGGGGTTCTGTTGCAAACGTTGACGTACCTTTTCGTCGGTAATCACGATTTCGGTCGATAAGCCCTCCGCCTCGACCACCAGTTCAAGGATGTTGAGCAGTTTGCGTGCATCACCTCCTGAATAGCGTAAAATGGCACTTGTTTCCTTCAGGACAACGTTTTTCTCCTTCAACAGATTGTCCTTGTCGATTGCGCTGACAAGCAATCTCAGCAAGTCATCCTTTTCCAACGACTTAAGCACATACACCTGACAACGCGACAACAAAGGACGGATTACCTCAAACGATGGATTCTCGGTGGTAGCACCTATCAGTGTCACCACCCCCGTTTCCACCGCACCCAGAAGAGAATCCTGCTGCGACTTGCTGAAGCGGTGAATCTCGTCGATGAACAATATCGGACTTGTCTGCGAGAAGAAACGCGCGTTTTTCGCACGCTCAATCACCTCGCGCACCTCCTTCACTCCACTGGTCACCGCGCTGAGCGTGTAAAAAGGCGTTTCGAGCTTGTTGGCGATGATTTGCGCCAAGGTGGTTTTTCCGACCCCCGGAGGTCCCCACAAAATAAACGAACTGATTCTGCCCGAATCAATCATCTGGCGCAAGACAGCGCCCTCGCCTACCAAATGACGCTGACCTATGTATTCATCGAGTGTCTGCGGACGTAATCTCTCTGCTAATGGTTTCGACATGTTGTGATTTGTTGGTATGTCTTCTTTTTACAAACATAATACTTCCACAGCACACTGGCACAAGACTGTTCCGAAATACGCTTTTGCGTAGCTCTCCTCAAGTTTTCCTCACGTGCCGCACGAAACGACGGCCACAGTCGCCAAAATTCCTTTCGAGCCCTACACACGGCCTTTACACTGCCTGTTTCCCCCTTTGCAAGAAACATGCAGGCTGCCAGATAATCGAGGAAAAAGCGCAGAAACATCACTATTTGTAACCGACCTTGGGGAAGATTCTTGTACAACATCAACAGATTGTTGCGGAAATTCAAGAATGTCTTTCGCGGGTTCTCCTTGCCAAGCGTTGCCCCCCCCACATGATAGACCACACTTTGGGGAACGCACACAATTCCCCTACCCCTACTTCGCAAACGCCAACACAAGTCGATTTCTTCCTGATGGGCAAAAAAGCGTCCATCCAATCCACCGACGTTCCTGTAGTCGTCCAAGCGTATCAGCAAGGAAGCACCCGAGGCCCAGAATAGTGGACAAACATCGTCGTACTGATGTTCATCGCGTTCCACGACATTGAAAATCCGTCCACGACAAAACAAATACCCCAGACTGTCCATAAAGCCGCCTGCCGCACCGGCATATTCAAATCTGTCTCTGTCGTGCCAACTCAATATCTTTGGCTGACAAGCCGCCACATCCGAATGGCCGTCCATATAGTCCACCAGTGTGTCAATCCAGCCTGAAGCAACCTCGACATCACTATTGAGCAACATCACATATTCAGTGTCAATCTGTTCCAATGCCTTGTTATAGCCTTCGGCAAAGCCATAGTTTCTGTCCAACTGAATCCACTTCACCCTGGGAAACGACTTCCTCACCACCTCGGCAGATTCGTCGGTCGAACCATTGTCGGCCACAACCACCTCGGCCAATTCGGAATTGGTGCGACCAACCACCGAAGGCAGGAAACGCTGCAACATCGCAGCCCCATTCCAATTTAAGATTATCACCGAAACCTTCTTCCTCATATCAAGATAACTATGACTTTTTGAATAATGAGCATTCGCTACGCGAATTTACGTTGTAGATTTTCCTCTTCGCCCCTGCATCGCCCAAGCATTCCTAGCTCTGCGTTCACCCTTGCAAAAATCATGAATAGGCCTTCAGATTTCATATTTCATTATTTGTCTTGTCCATCAAGCTATGCGACTCATCATTGATTCTGTTCTTAATTTCAGCCCTCAATGAGCTGCCATCTGTATTCATCCCCCCCAATCTCACACGCACTATCTTGTTGTCGAGCGCGTCGTTGCGCGACATCTCCACACGGATGTAGTTTTCCGTAAAGCCATGCATCACATCGCCTTTCGTTGCCTTTTCCACCAACACGGAAGCCTCCCACCCCACATGCGACAGATAGAACTCACGTGTTTTCTGTTCCGACAAGTCAAGCAGGCACTGGCTGCGGCGGTGCTTCTCCTTCGGATCGACCATATAATCAATCTTCAAGGCCTGTGTGCCAGGTCGTTCGGAATAGCTGAACACGTGCAGTTGGGTCACAGGCAACGCCTTCAGAAACTCATAGGTTTGTTCGAAACATTCGGGTGTTTCTCCGCGTGTGCCCACCATCACATCCACTCCAATGAAGGCATCGGGCATGAGCGACTTGACAGTCATTACCTTGTGGGCAAAAAGCGCACGGTCGTACCGGCGGTGCATCAATCTCAGTACATCGTCGCTTCCGCTTTGCAATGGAATGTGGAAATGAGGCATGAAAGCACGCGACCGAGCCACATAGGCTATCAGCTCGTCGGTCAGCAAGTCGGGCTCCAACGACGATATTCGGTATCGCTCTATTCCCCTCACCTCGTCCAACGCCTTCACCAAGTCGAGGAAGCTCTCCCCCGTGGTCTTCCCAAAGTCGCCGATATTGACACCAGTGATGACAATTTCCCGTCCGCCATCGGCCGCAGCCCTTTCGGCCTGCTCCACCAACGAGGCTATGCTGCCGTTCCTGCTTCTGCCCCGTGCAAATGGGATGGTGCAATAGGTGCAGAAGTAATCGCACCCATCCTGCACTTTGAGGAAGTATCGGGTTCTGTCGCCCCTCGAACACGAGGGTGAAAAAGTGCGAATGTCCTTGAACTTGGAGGTGATGAACCGACCAACCGACTTTTCAGCAGCGGTAACCATCATCGCTTCCACCAGTTCCACCAACCGTCCTTTCTCCTCAGCACCAAGCACCAAATCCACCCCTTCTATCCGAGCCACAGTCTCAGGTTTCAGTTGTGCATAACAACCCACCACCACCACGTATGCCCCCGGATGCTGTTTCACCAGCTTGTGTATGGCCTGACGGCATTTCCTGTCGGCCACCTCGGTCACAGAGCATGTGTTGATGACACAAAAGTCGGCAATCTCACCCCTCTGCACAGGCCGTACACCACGACTCTTCAGTGCCTGAGCAATCGTCGATGTCTCCGAAAAGTTCAGCTTGCACCCCAATGTATAATAAGCCACCTTCTTATCCTGAAAAATACTCTCGTCTGTCATCTTGATTGCAAAATTAGGTAAATTTGTCGAATTATGCGCCAATGGAGATAAAAAACGAGAGAAATTGCATCGCACCACATTTCTTCATATCTTTGCACCATATTTGAGCCCAATCGTGAAGATGACACAAGTATCGATGGCTGTACGTTTGCATGTCTGCACCCCTGGCAGTATCTGTATGGGGGAAGTTGGTATTTGTGTAGTTCACAATTGCTTACAACATTTCGTCTGCGGCAGTCCTGCGGTCAGGACTGTGGGATTGTCGTGTCCGGTGCCCGCCTTCCGATCCGACATCGGTTGTGCCAGTATCCCGACGCTTGGGAGAAGGTTCGACAAATGAGCTGTTACGACAGGTAAAAAAAACAGGGTGGCGAGAGTACTGACCGGCATCTTCATCACGGCCCTGATACAGTCGTCGTCAGCCACTACGGTGATGGTGGTGTCGTTTGTGAACGCAGGTCTGATGACCCTGGGACAATCCATTGATGTAATCATGGCCTTCGGACTTCAGATTGTATCGCAGTATTTCGCAGATGTCCTGCTCGTCATCGACAACAAGAATTTTCATAAGCGACAGCTTCCTATATCTTGATTACAATCCTGCGTTTCCACAGGACGAATCCAATCAGCCAAAGCAACAGCACATAGCTCATGGCCCACGCCAGCGAAGCCCAATAGGCATTGCCCAACGTGTCGAGATAGAAATAATACACAGGTGCCTTCCAGCCATAACGACCCAACACGATAGACAGCACTTCGCTCATCACATACAGAAACAGTGGGTTCAAGCCGAACACCCTGAAAAACATGGGACGGACATCAAGATAGGCTATCACCGCCAAAAGCGAGGCGGCGGCACCACAGGTGACCAGTGCATACGAGGGCGACCACACATGCTTGTTGAACGGCATACCAAACTGCACAAGCCACCCCATTGCCATCAGCACAAAGCCTACGACCAGAAGCCGTGTCAACCTGTCCGACCGGTCGGTTTGCATGATTCCCGCACACAAAAAGCCGATGATGGTGTGTGCCACCGCCGAAAGTGTGCTCAGGATGCCTATGGGGTCGATCAGCGAATGTTTGTAAAGGTGTGCCTCGCCAAACCACGCACGGTCTGTGATGAAGAGCACGTTGGTCTCGTCGTTGACGAATCCGTTTCCGACCAGTAATATGACACTGTAAACCACCAGTAACAACAACGCCACAGGCAACAGCCAACGATGAGGCAACACGACCGAAAGAAACGAAACCACACAGTAGCAAATGGCAATACGAGGCAACACTCCCAAATAGCGGATATGGTCGAAGGGAAGGAAATCGCCACGCAAGGCAAAGCCCACATATTGAATAAACCAACCCAGGAAGAAAATGACCAATGTGCGGCGGACAATCTTCCACGCCAATCCAGAAGAAAGAGAGAAATTCGTCTTGCCCATTGAAAGATAAGTGGTGAACCCCATGATGAAAAGAAAAAACGGATATACCAAATCGCACGGTGTCAGTCCGTTCCACTCGGCATGGGTCAACGGATAAAACGTGCTTTCGCCTATGCCACTGTTATTGACCAAAATCATGCTCGCAATCGTAATACCCCTGAGCACATCTACCGAAACCAAACGTTCTGTTTTCATGGATTTTCTTTTTATATTCGCCACAAAGATAGGTTTTTCTACCCAACAAGCCCTCATTTCTCTCACAAAAAACTAATTTTATGTTTTTCTTTGCTTATCTTTGTGGCATATTCATTACACAATGCAGACCATGAAGAAGTATTTACTGTTTCTTTTGGCAGGCTTGCTTGCCGCCTGTCAACCCAAGGGCGAACTGAACCCAGTATCGCTCTCCTGCGAATATCGTACGAATCCTACGGTTGTCGATGCCACATCGCCACAACTATCGTGGGTCAACCAACCCGCCTCGGCCGAGACGAAGGGCGCAATCCAGACGGCCTACCAGATTCTGGTAGCATCATCGCCCGAACTACTCAAAGAAGGCAAGGCTGATGTGTGGGACTCAGGGAAGGTGGTGTCCGAACAGTCGTATCTGGTGCCCTTCCAAGGTGCCACTCTGCTGTCGGGCAAGGATTACTATTGGACGGTCCGTGTTTGGGATGGAGCCGACAAACCTTCCGTCTGGAGCGAAACGGCCCAATGGGGAATGGGATTGATCGACAAATCCGACTGGAAAGCCCAATGGATAGGAGCCCCTTGGCAAGGCGAGGATAGCAACCAAGGCTATGGAGAGGCTCCCCTGTTTCGCAAATCGTTCTTCATCGACAAGCCCATTGCCCAAGCCAAGGCATTCGTTTGTGGATTAGGCTATTTCGAGCTCTACGCCAATGGGGAGAAAGTGGGCGACGACTGCCTGGTGCCCAATCTCACCAACTTCAGCAACCGCCCCGCACTGAAAGACTACATGATTGTCATTCCCGAAAACTTTGCAGGCTACCGTGTGCTGTATCTGGCATACGATGTCACCTCCATGCTTCAACAAGGCGAAAACACATTGGGCGTATTCCTCGGCAACGGATTCTACAACACGAACGCCGTGCGTTTCGTATGTCCTTTCGGCAGTCCACGGCTCATCTGCCAGCTGCAACTCACATATGCCGACGGCACGACCGAGTCCGTCATTACCGACCCCTCGTGGATGGTGAAACGCTCGGCCATCGTGGAAAACGACATCTACAACGGCGAGATATACGATGCACGAAAGGAAACAGACAAATGGTGTGCCAATGGTTGCGCCCCCGATGGATGGGAACCTGCGGTGTTGCGCAAAGCGCCATTGGGCGGCTTGTCGGCACACACCTCGCCGACCGACAAGGTCATGGAACGCCTGAAACCCATGTCGCTCACCCTTCAGGACGATGGCACCTACGCTGTCGATTTCGGGAAGGAAATATCCGGATGGATTGCCTTGCACAACATCCAAGGCACTGCTGCCGGCGACACCATCGACGTGCACTACATCTGTGAGTCGCGTCTGGGCGTGCAAAAATATGTCTGCAAAGGTGCCGCACAAGAATCGTATGCGCCACGCTTCACCTGGTTTGTGTTCAGCAAGGCCATCATCAGCGGTGTAAAGACCCTCACGCCCGAACAGCTCACCGCCGAGGCGGTAAACACCGAGGTTGCCATTGACAGCGAGTTCAGCACATCGAACGAAATGTTCAACCAAATCAACACCATCTGGCAACGAAGCCAAATGGACAACATGCACGGATGCACCGCCTCCGACTGTCCGCACCGCGAACGTGCCCCCTATACGGGCGATGGAGAGGTGGCGTGTGCCACCGTCATGGAAAACTTCGAAGCGGCAGCCTTCTACCACAAGTGGATGCGCGACATGCGCGACTCGCAGGACAAGGACACCGGCTATGAGCCCAACGGAGCACCGTGGTTCCCCGGATGTGGTGGCGGTGTGCCTTGGGGAGCTGCCATGAACATCATTCCCTGGGAATTCTACATGCACTACGGCGACCTCCGCGACCTCCGCTCCAACTATGAGGCCATGAAAAGCCAAGTGCGCTACATGGGCACTTGGGAAACCCCACGCGGCACCATCGAGCAGATACGCTGCAACGACGGCACCAACACTCCGCAGTATTGGCTCAACCTTGGCGAATGGGGTCCCGTGGCAGGACTTCCCTCCAACGAGCTTGTACACACCTTCTTTTGGTGGCTGTGCACCGACATCACGGCCCGCGCCGCCCATGCCCTTGGCGAATCGGCCGACGAAGCCACATACCGTGCCAATGCCGACAAGATTGCGAAAGCCTTCCACACCACCTTCTACAACAGCGAGGAACACACCTATGGCGATTTCGGCAGCAACGTGTTTGCCCTGCGCATGGGTGTGCCAAACGACTACAAGGCCGACGTGGTGGAGACACTTCGCAAGGAACTGGTCGAGAAGTACAATTCGCACCTCAACACCGGCATCTTCGGCACCCGTTATCTGTTTGAAATTCTTGCCGAACACGGGCTCAACGACGTGGCATACGCCATCATGAACCAACGCGACTACCCCAGCTATGGCAATTGGATTCAGCAAGGAGCCACCGTAACGTGGGAATTCTGGGATGGCGAGGGTTCGCACAACCATCCCATGTTTGGTGGTGGACTGGTGTGGTACTACCGACACCTGGCAGGCCTACAACTCGACGAAAACGAACCCGCCTACCGACACATCATCGTGCGGCCTACACTTGTAAAGGAATTGACCGAAGTGTCCTACTCCAAACAGACACCTTACGGAAAGGCATCGGTAACCATCCAC
>JAUNNV010000086.1 GCA_030531335.1 Bacteroidales bacterium | reverse complement strand
AGCTGGAAAGATTTCATAAAAGATTAATTGGAACATTTCAAAACAGCTTCTAATCAGCACTTCGGGGAAAAGTTGACTTGCCGACCGAAAAGATTGCGGATGAAATGGGTACTCTCCCGAAAAAAAGGCTTATATTTGCCGGGGAAGAGTCGGAGGTGGCTCTTCAAGACATCAGGAAAATCAAAATAAAAACAGAGTGTCATGAGAAAAAAACTTATCCTGCCAATCATCGGCGTAGCCTTTGCCGCCTGCCTTGGAGCACAATCGCTCACCGACCTGCGTTGCGAAGGAATGTACAATCCGTTGGGAATCGACAACACCCAGCCTCACTTCAGTTGGAAAATCCATTCGCAGGAGGCGTTTGTCCAGACGGCGTTTGAAATAGAAATGGCTTCCGACGCGACGTTGCTACGCGAGGGCAAGGCCGACGTGTGGAAGTCGGGCAAGACCACAAGCCCACAGTCGGTGATGGTTGCCTATAAGGGCAAGCCGCTTCATTCAAGACAGTTGTATTACTGGCGCGTGAAGGCGTATGGCAAGCAAGGCGTGACCCCATGGAGCGAACCGCAACGCTTCAGTGTAGGCATCGTGGAGGGAGACCGCTTGCAGGGAGGCTACATCGGACTGGGAACAGGCGAGGAAAAGGCCGTGATGTTGCAACGCGACTTCAATCTACGGCAAGCACCTGCCGAGGCCCTGCTTCATGTGTGCTCGTTGGGCTATCATGAGGCATACGTGAACGGACGGAAGGTGAGCGACGAAGTGTTGGTGCCAGCCGTGTCGCAACTCGACAAGCGGTCGCGCATCGTGACCTACGACGTGAGTCAGTTGCTCCGTGCAGGCACAAACCACATTGTGCTTTGGATTGGATCGGGATGGTACAAGAAACGCACTTTCAAGGCTGCCTACAACGGTCCGCTCGTGGCTGCCGACCTCGACGTGAAGGTTGGCGGCTCGTGGCAGAACGTGATGAAGACCGACTCCTCGTGGAAGGCTTGCGAGAGCGGCTATTCCGACACCGGCAAGTGGGGGTCGTGGCAGATGGGCGGCGAACGCATGGACGCCCGCGTGATGCCAGCCGACATGACCGACGCCTCGCTGTCGGCAATGAACTGGCAGGAGGCACAGACAGCGATGGTCGATGCCATAGAGGCCACGCCACAGATGTGCGAGAACAACATTGTGAAGGAAAACATCGTGGCACGGAGCGTGGAACAACTGGCCGACTCTACGTGGCTCATCGACATGGGGAAGGTGCTCAACGGCTTCCTCGAAATCCATCTGCCCGCATTGCCAGGTGGCACGGAGATAAAGGCTTCGTATTCAGACCATCTGCAAGCCGATGGCGACATCTTCGACATGCAAAGCAACGACTTCTTCATTGCCTCGGGCCGTAGCGATGGCGACACGTTCCGCAACCGTTTCAACCACCATTGCTTCCGCTATGTGAAACTTAGCGGACTGCCCGTGAAGCCAGTGCGCAGCGAGGCGAAGGCGTTGCGCATAGGCATGAATGTGGATGAGACGGGCACGTTCGTGTGTTCAGACTCCGACCTCAACAGCATCCATCAGATGTTGACCTACACCATGGACTGCCTCATGTTCAGCGGTTACATGGTGGATTGCGCCCACATTGAGCGACTGGGCTACGGCGGCGACGGCAACGCCTCGACATTGTCGCTACAGAACATGTTCAACGTGGCACCTCTCTACATGAATTGGCTTCAGGCATGGAACGACGCCATCCGTCCCGACGGCGGATTGCCCCACACTGCCCCCAACCCCTACAGCGCGGGAGGTGGCCCATATTGGTGTTCCTTCATTGTGCAGGCTCCCTGGCGCACTTGGATGAACTACGACGATGACCGCCTGCTACACCGCTGCTACGACAACATGAAACTATGGCTCACTTACGTAGATGCCCATACCCACGATGGACTGTTGGGGAAATGGCCCAACAACGAGTATCGGAACTGGTATCTGGGCGACTGGCTGGCACCGCGAGGAACCGACGTGACGCTGGAGGAGAGCGTGACACTGGTGAACAACTGCGCCTTGGTGCAGAGCTACAACGAACTCATCGAAATAGCGGCCTATCTTGGCAAGGATGCCGACCGACAGGAATTCGAGCAACGACGCGAACGCCTGTCGCAACGCATCCACGAAGCTTTCTATCATGCGGCCGACAGCATATACGCCACTGGCTCACAACTCGACCTGTGCTATCCGCTGCTCACGGGAGTGGTGCCGGAGGAGTTGCGTCAGGCTGTGACCAATGTCTTGATGCACCGTACCGAGACTATTCAGAAAGGTCATCTCGGCGTAGGATTGGTAGGAGTGCCGGTGTTGGCCGAGTGGGCCACACAGTCGCGACAAGTGGATTTCGTGGTTCGGATGCTGAAACAACCCGACTATCCGGGTTACCTCTATATGCTACGCAATGGTGCCACGGCCACGTGGGAAGACTGGGACAATCCACGCAGCTATCTGCACAACTGTTTCAACGGCATGGGCAGTTGGTTCGTGCAGGCCTTGGGAGGCATCGTGCCGCTATCGCCAGGCTATCGAAAGGTGAGCATAGACCCGCAAATTCCTCAGGCATTAGACTGGGTGCGTGTGAGCAGGGAAACGCCATACGGCAGCATCATCGTACACTGGACGAAGGGGAAGCAGGGGACAAAGGTGCATGTGGTCATCCCTAACGGCATGACGGCCGTAATCGAAGGAAAAGAAGTGGGTGCCGGCACCTACGACTATGTGCGCTGAACAGGAATAATTCAATAACACCACACAAGGAACATGGGTAGAGAAGGATTCAAGAGCAATTTGGGTTCAATCTTGGCATTGGCAGGTTCGGCAGTCGGCTTGGGTAACATCTGGCGATTCCCATATATGCTTGGCGAATATGGCGGAGGAGCCTTTTTGCTGATATATGTGTTTTGTATCATCGTGGTTACGCTGCCCATCATGCTTTCGGAATTCATTGTAGGCCGTCGGGGAAACAGGGGCGCGTTTAGCGCAATCTATCACATTGAGCCCCGAGGTCCCTGGAAATTCTACGGCAGTCTGGCCGTGTTCATACCATTTGCCACGCTGTGCTACTATTGTGTCATCGGAGGATGGACGCTCTATTACCTACTCCAATCCTGTCTGTTGAAATTCTCGTCGTCGGGCTCGTCGCAGGCCATTGATGCCATGTTCGACAATTTCACTACCCAGCCTTTGGCTCCTGTCGTTTTCCACGGCCTGTTCTTGCTGGCCACTGCCATCATCATCAAGTGGGGTGTGCGCAACGGCATAGAGAAATGTTCCAAGATAATGATGCCGTTGCTTTTCTTCGTGATGTTGCTCATAGCCGTGCGTTCCATGACGCTCCCCGGTGCCGCCAAGGGCATAGGCTTCATTTTCAATCCCGATTTCAGCAAGATTACCCCTCAGGTGTTTCTTGCCGCCATGGGGCAGGCGTTCTATTCGCTCTCTGTGGGCATGGGCATCATGATTACATACGCTTCGTATCTCGACCACGATGCCAATCTGCCCCGAATTGCCTCATGCACTATTTTCTCCGACTTCCTGTTTGCTCTCATTGCCGGTTGCGCCATCATTCCCGTGCTGTTTGCGTTCGGAATGCCAACAGGTCAAGGTACGGGACTTGTGTTCAAGACCCTTCCACTTGTCTTCTCACAGCTTCCTTTGGGCAGTGTCATAGCCGCAGTGTTCTTTTTCGCCGTATTGTTGGCGGCCCTCACCTCGGCCATGTCGTTGTTCGAGGTTCCGGTGTCGTGGTTGATGGAACATAAGCATACGTCGCGCAACAGAGCGTGCCTTTACGTATTCATTGTGGCCTTGGTGGTAGGAGCTGTCTGTTCGCTCTCGTTCGGCCCACTCAGTCACGTCACTGTCGCGGGAAAAATCATCTTCGAAATGTTCGACTACACCATCGGCAACTATCTCATGCCCTTTGCCGGACTTGTAGTGGTGCTGTTCGTGGGTTGGAAAATGCACAAGTCGGATGTGAGCGAGGAGATTTTCCTGTCATCCACCTCAACCTTAAACCCGAAACAAGCCTTTTGGTTCAAGGTGTTGGTGTTTGCCATCAAGTACATTGCTCCGCTTGCCATCTTGGCCATCTTCCTCTCGGGCATCATCTGATGAGCTTTCTCATTACTTTTCCGGCCATTTCCCCGTGCCGATCCATCCGACATTTTGGAAATCCTTGTAGTTTCTTTGTATAATCCAGTCGATGTAGGTGAGCATCATGGCGGCCGTGTCGTCGTATCCGGCTGCGTTTAGGTGTCCCACCTGATAATGTCTGCGTCCCCAAAATCCGTTTTTGTCGAATATGGCGGTTCCGTATTTTTGCAGGTCGATGACATAGATTTGCGGAAAGAGTTTCTGCATCTGTCGGATTACCTCCACGTATGGCATCATGTCGGCCGAGGCAGTGGGTGGAGTCACCACGAAGATACGGCAGTCGGGCTCGATGGAGCGTACCCTCTGTATGATGCCTGCATAGCATCCAGCAAAAGTCTGGGCGTTTTTGGAATAGTCGGCCGTATCCACATCGGTTGCCACGTTACCTAAGACATAGTCTTCAAAACCTTTCAGCTTTCTGGCATGGCGCGACTTGTCGTTCACGCAGAGGGCCATCACGTAAACCTGTTTGGGGTCGTCCTTGGCACAGTTTTTCAGTTTGTTGTCGTGACTGTCCCAAAAATGCCCGATCCACCCCTTGGCGGTCTCACCTCCAGTTGAGTAGTTGTCGCCCTTTACGCCCATGTAGGCACACATGCGTTGTCCCCATGAGTATTCGTAGCAGTCGTAGTAGAAGTGCGACCCGTCTTTCTTGATATATTCAAACTCCCCACTGCTCAACGAGTCGCCAATGAATCCCCATTTATGGAAAATGCCACACCGGCCGGGGTCTCTCGAAATGTGTGCCAATGGATTTGCTTCCAGACAATCGTTGCCGGTGAACGGTGTCACGCTCCAAGGCGATGCCACCGCATGGTGAGCTGCAATCCGGCATAGGCGTGCAAACTCTTGGGTTATGCCTTCGGGGTTGTAGCTGTTGTTGGTTACGTTTTGTCCGGTGAGTGTCTCGAACCATGTGCACGCATTGGTATAGCGCCCTATCGAATGGCTCAGATGGGAGCCGTCGCTTGTGAAATTGTAACCTATGAGCGAGGTGCGTCCGTTCTGTATGGCCGTTCCGGCGGGTATTACTCCAATCTTATGTTTCTGGCAAGCGTTCCTCACGGTGTTGACAATGGCATCGTACATCCGTTCTGTCGATCCGCTGTAGCTATAGAAACCTCCGTGGAGTGTTTGCGGAGGGTAGGCCCAGGTTTGCTGGAAGTAGATTTTCGCCTTCTTGGGGGCATGGGATTTCACGTATTTCAGCAAGTTGGTGAGATAAGGCTCGTAAGTGTCGGGGAGTCCGGCAAAGTTGCTCACCTGCTGTACGGTTACCACGTCCCACGGCTCGTCGAGCAGGCCATATTCAAGGTTGTGCTTGTTGGAGGTCCACTTGCCGTTCACTTGTTTTTCGTATGCGTAAGCCTCCTCGCCGCTTTCTGCGTTCTTCCAGTGTCGTTCCAAGGAGCAACCTCCGATGCAGAGGTTCCCGATGACCAGTTCATAGCCGGCGGCCTTGCCTATTTCATAAAGGTGTTGGTTGACAGCATCCTGACTGAAGCTGTTGCCGATGGCCAGGATGCGGAGGGTTTGTTCGGTCGCTCCCGTCGATGCAGCCACGATAAGTGCTGTAAGCACAAATAAAAGTCGTTTCATATTGTTATCGTTTTGAGAAATATTCCTTTACCGTTTCGACAGCCTTCTTCGGCCGACGTTGCAAGTCGTAGATGCCTGCCTGCGAATGCCCCATGTAGGTCTTTCCTGTACAATCCACACTGGTGCGCGAATAGGTACGGTTGTCGTTCATCTGCCAGATGGCGAAGCCTACGACATCGGGATTGCTCCATAGCGTCTCGAAAATATCGGTGAGATACTCGTCCTGCAATTCCTCCGACGAGATGCTGGCGGCTGCGTCGTGCCAGCCATATACGGCGGCCACACCGCTTTCCGACACCATGATGGGCTTGTCGGGATAGCGTTGGCGGAAACCGCCGACAATCTCCGTGAATCTCTTCCTCACTTTTTCCTTCAGGTCGGCAGGTTCGCCCGGAACCATCGGGATGGTGCCTGGATAAGCGTTGAAGGCTATGATGTCGGTGTGTTCGTTGCAGATGTCGTCGTTACACCTGTTGCAGGCAAAGGTCACCAATCGGCCTGAGTCCTCGGCCTTGATGGTGCGTATGAGCTCATCTACCAGTGTCTTACATTCTGGCTTCTCGCTGCTACATTCGTTCATAAAGGCATAGACGATGATGCTGGGATGGTTGAAGCTTGCCCGCACCATGTCGCGGGTTTCCTTTATTTGGGCTGCCCTGAAAGCCTCGTCGTGCAGCTCTATGTTGTTTGGGTCGGTGTAGCTCTGTCCGTTTCCCCAGCCCAACGATTCTTCCCACACCATGATGCCCATCTCATCGCAAAGGTCGAGAAAACGGTCGGCCTGTTGGTAGTGTGCGCCACGGATGAAATTCCCACCCAAAGCCTTGACATGCTGTAGATCCATGATCCACTGCGACTCGGGAACGGCTGCACCGAAGAGCGGTGTCTGGTCGTGACGGTTCACCCCCTTGAGGAATATCTCTTTTCCGTTGAGGTATATCTTTCCGTTGCGAGCCTCAATCTGCCTGATGCCGAAGCGCACTTGTCGGCCTTCCACTTCGATGGTGGTAAGATTGGGGCTTTCGGGGCTCCACAACTTGAAGTCGGGGATGGTCTGCGTATATTTTCTCTTTCCTTCTATTTCCACCTCTATCTTGCCGGTGCGGTAGTCGAGTGTGCGCACGAATATCTTGGGCTGCTTCTCCACCAGCCGTATGCTTCGGTAGAAACCACCATAGAAGTAGAAGTCGTAGTAAGGTCGTGCCAGTTTCATGGAGTTCCAGTCGAAACGGTTGTCGAGAGCAGCGAACATCTCGTGGTCGCCTTTTGCAAGCGGCCCTACTGGAATCTCAAGCTTTGCGTAGGGATAGGGATGTTCACCCAAGTCACGACCGTCGATGGCGAACTTGCCTCGCAGCCCCATGCCCTCTATTTCGAGTACGGCATCCTTCATGGGTTGGTCCAGATAGAAGGAACGGCGGTATAGTCCCGTGCCCCGCTTCAGGTAGTAGGCCGGCATCACGTCCCAACATCCAGGCACACACATCACATCGTTTGGCGTGAACGACATTCCTTCAGTCTCTTCCATGGCCTTGTGCTCCTCAAATCGGAAAAGCCAAGAGCCATTGAGCGAAACCGGGGCACATTTGCCGGTCTTGCTTGCTTGTTGCTCATCGTGGCGTGGCGGTTCGGTTGCGCTCCACGCGGGGAGGGCAACTTGGCATAGGCAGGTCATGCAGAATATCACGACGAAAGGATATGTTTTCAAGTCGAGATTCCGAATGAGCCCGACGTTCGATAGGAGAGATGGATTCATAGCTTTCATGATGTTTACGATTTGGTTTTACAGACTTAGAAGCCAATTAATGGGACACCCCCTTTACATGTCTGGTTCGACCAGCTCGCCGACGATGAATATGTTTCCGGCAAAGGCATGGGTGGGTGCGTATTTTTGAGGGTTGTTGTCGTAGTCGGCCTTGTTGTGCTCAAAAAGGATGTCGCGTTTCCTCACGTCCTGGTTCGTCACCTTGATACCAACACGGTGTACCTTCGAGGGGTCGAGGTTGTCGCACACATACATCAGGGCCAAGCGGTGGTAAGTGCAGTAGCCATCGAAACGCGGAACCATGCGGACAGGCTGACTGTCAACCGTCACCGAGAGAATGGCGCACTCGGGACCCAGCAGGTCGTAAATCGAGGCCTTGGAACCTCGGAAACAGAAAGTCACCTCGGCTCCGGGCTCGAAGGTGAAGAAGTCGTCACAACGTTTCAGAAACGGTTTGGTGATGGCGTCAGTAGCATCGTTTTTCTTCCACGGCCCTGTTTTCCTCACCCATTCATCATCGAACGACACTGTCGCGACCTGCTCAAGACAGTCCGGCACCATCGAGGCCGGCAGGGAGTGCGGACAAAGTCGTCCGGCTGCCTTGATGGTGGGGAGCGAGCGTCGAATGGCACTCAGGTAGAGCGCATGTCCCGTGTCGGGATAAGGGTGTACCCCATCCTTTGCGAATGGAATCTTTCCATCCGCATTGGTTGGAATCGTCCCATCGGTGCCCGTCTCGTCGCCCGATACGCGGGGCGTCGCCTCCTCCCGTTCCGCCTTCATGGTCAGTTTGTCCTCGCCCACCAGCCTGGTCACCTCCACTCCCATGTGAATGGATGGGATGTCGTAATAGTCGGCAATCTCCTCCATCACGCTGGCTGAGCGGGGCATACACCCCCTCTGAAGTTCCTTGATGTGGTCGGCGGTCAGCGTATAGACGAAAAGGATGTCGGTCGTGGCATCGTGACGCCACACCTGCCTCACAATCCCTTCCATCTGCTTGCGGATGTTGACCACCGACATGCCATAGTCGTTCACCGCAAATTCCACGATTACCAAGTCCGGATTGTGCCGTAGCACATCGTGCCAACAGCGGAAGACACCGAGGTCGGAGCCGGTTCCTCCTATGGCCGCGTTTATCTCGTTGATTTTCGTATCGGGATATTGCTGTTGGAAGAACTTCCGGCTGTGGATGCGGTATCCGTCCTGTTCCGTAATGCTTCCACCGAAATAGGCTATCGACACTTCCTGCTGTCGTTGTTCCAGTTTCTGATAGAAATGAGGGAGCCCACCACGAGGGGTTGACTCCACAAGCGGTCGCACCTCCACGGTGTGGGCATCGAAGCGAGTGGGCAACTGGCCGGGGAGGATGTGGGTGGCTTGCACCGACGAAGGACACGCCCCCCATGCAAGGAGGGCAAGAAAAAGCTGGATTGAAATACGTTTCATATTGGTCATCATGGGATTATTCGTCGTTTGTTTAAGAAATGAAATCAAAACAGCTTCTACGTTGACAGGGAATCGATTCCAAGCCGCAACAAGGTGGGGGTGGCGTTCGCGTCGGCCGCCAGCTCGCCACACAGACACACCTCCTTGCCTGCCTCGTGCGCCGCCTCCACAACCTGGCCGATGGCTCGCAACACGGCAGGATCCATGGCATCGTACAGATAGGCCACGTCGGGATTGCCACGGTCGGCGGCCATCATGTATTGGGTAAGGTCGTTGGTGCCGATACTGAAGAAATCGACTTCACGCGCAAACTCCCTGACAAGCAACACACTGGCCGGTGTCTCCACCATCATGCCCACCCGAATGTCGGCCGCATGGGGGATTCCTTCGGCAGCAAGATCGTCCTTGCATGTCTGCAGCAATGCCTTGCACTGGCGTATCTCGTGGAGCTGACAAATCATGGGGAACATGACCCGCACATTGCCGACGCAGGCCGCACGCAGGATGGCACGAAGCTGCAACTTGAACAAGTCGGTATGTCGCAACGCTATCCGAACGGCACGCAGGCCGAGAAACGGGTTCTCCTGTGCCGGCAACGGCAACCAAGGCAACGGCTTGTCGGCACCAAAATCCATGGTGCGGATGGTAAGCACCCGCTCGCCACAAATTTCGGCCGCCTGCCGATACTGCTCATACTGTTCGTCCTCCGAAGGCACATGTTCAGCGTTCAGAAACAGGAACTCCGTGCGAAACAGTCCTATGCCATCGAAGCCTGCAGCCATGGCGTTGCTCACATCATCGACACTTCCCGCATTGGCAAGCAGACGCACGGCACGGCCACTTGCGGCCAACTGTCCGGCCACCGACGGTGAAGGCAGCTGCCGGCCGACGCGCTTCTTTTATTCATCCAAGGTCGGCACGTCGGGATTCACGACCACCTGTC
>JAUNNV010000211.1 GCA_030531335.1 Bacteroidales bacterium | reverse complement strand
ATCAAAGGTCTCTCTGGCTACGGTTGGTTCACCACCGACCAAGTGCAGTGGATACGCTCCTGCTGTCGGGCACGTACCGATGCCGCCGGACAAGTGGCACCTGCGGTGGCTTTCTTCCACATCCCTCTTTGCGAATATGTGGATGCTTGGGCTCCCCAGGAGAATGCCCGTCGTGGTGCCGCCAACCCCAAGGTGGGCATAGGCATTCGGGGCGAGAACATCGCGGCTGGAGCCATCAACACCGGCAGGGTTGCCGCCATGCGCGAGACGGGCAGCGTCATCGGCACTTTTGCCGGACACGACCACGACAGCGACTTTGTCACAGCCTACAAGGGCATCGGCCTGTGCTATGGCCGTTTCTCGGGTTGCAACACTGTCTATAACAACCTGCTGCCGGGCGCACGCCTCATCGTCTTGCGCGAAGGAGTGCGCGGGTTCGAGACCTGGGAACGCCTCGACGATGGCCGTTGCATCAATCATGTCCGTTGCGATGGCAATGAGCTTGTCCGCCAGCCTGGTATGCCCAGTGGCTCGCTCTATGGCACGAAAACCGAATTTCCACAGTAATCCAGTGCCGGTGCAAGCAAAACAATGAAAACCGAACGGATTGTATTTGTGGATTATTTGCGGGCGATAGCCTGCTTTCTGGTCATCCTTGTCCACGCCAGTGAGAATTTCTATGGAGCCGATGCCTCGGGCATGGCAGGCAACGTGTCGATGCTCGCCAATGAGGCCAACCGCTTTTGGGTGGCCTTCTACGACGGAGGCGTCAGCCGCAGTTGTGTGCCCCTGTTCATGGTGGTCTCGGCCTTTTTGTTGGTGCCCGTGCGCCAAGGGGTAAGCATGACGCAGTTCTATCGTCGTCGTTTCTCGCGCATCCTTCCGCCTTTCATCCTCTTCCTGTTGCTCTACACCTTCCTGCCGTTGGCATGGGGAGCCATGACGTGGGAACAGTCCATGGCCGATTTCCAGCGTTTGCCCTTCAATTTCCCCTCCATGGCGGGTCATCTGTGGTTCATGTACCCATTGATCAGCCTCTACCTCATCATCCCCGTGGTGTCGCCTTGGCTCGAACGCTCGTCGGCTCGCGACGAACGGCTGTTCCTGCTGTTCTTCCTCCTCTCCACCTTCATGCCGTGGCTTCGCATGTTCGTTGCCGGCGAGGTCTGGGGCGAGTGCTTCTGGAACGGCTACCACATGCTGTGGTATTGTTCGGGCTATCTGGGCTACCTGGTGCTTGCCCACTACATCAGGGTTCACTTGCATTGGTCGCGCTCCAAGCGTCTCACGGTCGGCATCGCCACATTCCTTGTAGGAGCCGCCTTCACGGCATGGTCGTTTTGGCTCAAGGGCACTCCCGGACAAGTCATCGACACACCCCAGTTGGAGTGGGCATGGCAGTTTTGCACCCCCAACGTGCTTTGTGCCACCTTCGGAGCCTTCCTGCTCTTTACGTGCATAGAGCGTCGGCAGTCGCCCCGCATCGTCGCCCACATAGCCCGCCTGTCGTTTGGCATGTATCTGGTCCACATCTTCTTCTTGGCTCCCATTGCCAACTTGTTCATTCAGGGCGATGTGGCCAATCCCATCCTGCCGGTCGGCCTTGCCATTCCCTGCATAGCCCTCTGCACCTACGTTTGCAGTGCCTTTTGCGTCGGGTTGCTGTCGCTTGTCCCGGGTGTGGGACGGTGGGTCGGAACGCTTTGAGTGGTGCACCGACAGGGTCAATCCCTGCATCCCAATAGCCACATGAGAACGCCTTCGAGTCGGGGGGCGATGTAAGGCTGTACAGGTCGAGGAAAGTTACTGGGCTCTAAAAAAAAATTACAGGCCTCTAAAATTTTTTTCCCGGCCTCTCGAATGAGCGGTTCCGACCGGAAATCGGGAACTCCGAAGGAACCCCTCCTCATCCCTCTGAAGAGGGATTTTTTAGAAGCTGTTTTGAAATGTTCGATTAAAAATTTCATGAAAGATTTTCGAGATGAAAATTCGCTTCGCAGATTTTCTTCCTCGCCTCAGCAGACCACAAGCAAGCTTG
>JAUNNV010000085.1 GCA_030531335.1 Bacteroidales bacterium | reverse complement strand
CTGTGCTACGAGTTGTTCCACTATCGTACGAAATCGTATGTACATACGATTCCCTTCATCGCGTTAATCGTCCTCGTAATGTTGGGGCAGCATAAGCAGTGGTATGGAGAGCTTCGCTTGATTTTGCTTCCCGGCAATTTCTACAACAACCGTATGCAACCCTTGCCATTGATTTATCTCGCATGGGCAAGCATACCTATAGCTTTCATTGTGGCAACCATTGCTGACAAGCTTCCAAGCAAACAGATGATGATGGTACGTGTCAGGGCTATTATGCTGGTCTTATTGCTTGTCTTATTCGGAGGATATGTTTTCAAGACCACTCCACTGCCCGACGTGTATGAAGAGTTGGATTGCTACCTTAGGCAGGGAGAGTGGCAGAGGTTGCTGACGAGAGTCAAGACTTTGCAACGACGAAACTACGTTTACGCTGCCATGCAGAATCTGGCATTGGCCGAAAGCGGGCAACTGGCCGACAGGATATTCTTCTACCCACAAATGGGTGTGGAGGGTATTCATCCAGAATGGAACAAGATACCCTATTTGTCCGTGCTGTTGAGTGACTTGTATTTCTCGATGGGACAGATTGCCTTGTCACAACGCATGGCCTTTGAAGCGAATGTGACTTACAATAACAATAATCCTCGAATGTTAATGCGATTGGTTCAGACTAATATCATTTTCGGACAATACGAGGTGGCCGAGAAATATATTTGTCGGCTTGAACGTACAAAATACTATCGGTCGTGGGCCACGGCACAGCGTCGTTTTCTCCATAACGAGTCTTCGATAATGCAGGACAGTTTATTGGCGGAAAAACGAAAATGCTTGCTGTCCGACAACATTTTTGCCCAGATGCCCGACGGTGACCCCTATGATTTGATTCAGATTGCACGTCATGCTCCCACGCATAGCAACACCCTACAATATGCCGGTTGTTTGTACCTGTTGGCTGGCGACCTTATAAGTTTTCGGGCCATGCTCGAAGAATTTTACGGTTCGGAAGTCTTGCCCACGTTGCCTCGCTCCTTTCAAGAAGCGGTCATAGCCTTTTCAGAGTCGGACTCACAGGAGTGGAGGAAATACCATGTGTCGGACGATGTGATCAGGCATTATCATGCATTTCACGATTGTTTTGTGAACAACAGGCAAAAAGCACAGTTGGCAAATGTCATGTACAGACAATTCAGCAATACTTACTGGTATTATTATATGTTTTCCAATCATCACCAATAGGAGCATCATGAAACATTCATTCATTCTCTTTCTAATGGCCGTGCTTTGTGCATGCAATGAAGAGATAAGAGTCAGTAAGACAATACCCCACAAACCTATACTTTTCCCGGATTATAGCGACATTACCATCCCCATCAACATAGCACCGCTTAATTTTTCACTGGCCGATTCTGTCGATTGTCATCAAGTAGCCGCTGCTTTCTGCGTGAGGGATTATCAACTTGTTGTCAGAGGAAGGAAAAAACAAATCAGAATTGGTGAAAACACATGGAGAAAACTCCTTCAAAAAGCTTGTGGGGATAGTATCACCATCAAACTTCTATGCAAAGATTCTGAACAATGGAAAGAGTACCAACCCTTTACATGGTATGTATCACCCGATTCCATTGATTCCTATCTGGCATACCGACTTATCGAACCAGGTTACGAACTGTGGAACGAAATGGGTATTTACCAACGTTGTCTTGAGAACTTCAATGAGACACCGATTATAAAGAATGTGATGACAGACAACAATTGCATGAACTGTCATTCATTCTGTATGCAGGATCCATCGAAAATGCTCTTCCATGCGCGAGCGGCACTGTCGGGAACCTATGTCATACAAAATGGAAACATGGAAAAGCTCAATACGAAAACCGACCAGACAATTTCGGCTCTCGTGTATCCCTCGTGGCATCCATCAGGCAAATTCGTCGCTTTCTCAGTGAACGAGACAAGGCAAAACTTCCATTCCACCGACAAGAACCGTATCGAAGTATATGACCAGAAATCTGATGTCGTGGTTTATGATGTTGACCGACACGAGATAGTGACGGCACCGGCGTTGTTCTCGCAGTCGCATTTCGAAACCTTTCCGACATTCTCGCCCGATGGGTGCACCCTTTATTTCTGCACTGCCGACAGTGTCACCATGCCCCAATCGTATGACAAGCTTCGTTATAATATCTGCTCTATTCCGTTCAATCCAACGACACGTGAATTCGGTGAAACCATCGACACGCTATATCATTGTAACCAAGTATTCGACATCGATTCCATCAGACCATGGGAACGGAAAAGCGCATCGTTCCCTCGTGTATCACCCGACGGGAGCTACCTCATGTTCACACTCTCAGCCTATGGTAACTTCTCTATCTGGCATCAGGATGCAGATATCTATTTGTTACGCATTGCCGACAAGGAGTTGATGCTTGCGACGAATCTCAACAGCCAAAGTGTAGAAAGCTATCATTCGTGGAGTAGCAACAGCCGTTGGGTTGTGTTTAGCAGTCGGCGTATGGATGGACTCTACACGCGTCCTTTCTTTGCCCATGTCACAAGTGATGGACAATGTTCAAAACCTTTTGTGCTGCCTTGTGAGGATGTCGGTTTTTATAAGCGCTTCATGAAATCTTATAACATACCTGAGTTCATCAAGGATGAAGTTAAACTTAGTGCATCAGGAATCAGTCGTTTTGCACGTACCAATAAGGGTGTCGATATAAAGTTTCTCTCTCCTTAAGATTCCACCATTTACAATTTAGTTATTGCAAAGCAAAAACAGATAGTAAATAGTAAATTCTGATACAGTAGATAAAATAATCAAAAGAATTGCCGCTTGTTTGCAAAAAAAACTCTATATTTGCGACCTTGTATGGAATAAACAAAAATAAAACGTAAAAATAAATTAAAGTAACATGCAAAACAAAGGTTTCGTAAAATTCTTTGCGGGGGCACTCATCTTGGTGTGCATCTACTACCTTTCGTTCTCATTCGTCACCAGTCATCACATGAAACTGGCCGCTGAAGATCCGAAGGGTGAGGCGCATTATCTTGACTCAATCCAGAATGATAAGGTTTATCTCTGGGCTTACTCGCTGAAACAGTGTCGTGAGAATGAAATTGGCCTTGGTTTGGACTTGAAGGGTGGCATGAACGTAATCCTTGAAGTGTCGGTTCCCGATGTTGTAAAGGCTTTGGCCGACAATAAGGCCGATGAGAACTTCAATGCTGCCATTGCCAATGCCACAAAGCAGTCGGTCACCAGCCAGACGGATTTCATCACGTTGTTCATCAATGAATACAAACGGTTGGCACCAACCGGTACGCTTGCCGAGTTGTTCGCCACACAACAACTAAAGGATAAAGTGACTACTCGTAGCACAGACAGTGAAGTGGAAAAGGTTCTGCGCGAGGAAGTAAAGGCTGCCGTCGATAATTCGTTCAACGTACTCCGTACTCGTATCGACCGCTTTGGTGTGGCTCAGCCGAATATCCAGGCACTTGAGGGTGGCATGGGACGTATCATGGTCGAACTCCCTGGCATTAAGGAGCCAGAGCGTGTGCGTAAGTTGTTGCAGGGTTCCGCCAATCTGGAATTTTGGGAGACATTCGATTCGAAGGACATCGTCCCCATACTCACCACCATCGACGGCCGCTTGCGCGATGCGTTGGCCTACGGCGACAATGCTGAGGCCGCTCTTGAGGAAGCCACAGCCGACTCGACCAAGGCAACCACAGCCGATTTGGCAGCCGCGCTTGGTGGAGAAGCCACAGCTAACACAGGCGAGGCCACGGCCGAAATGAAAAAGCAACATCCACTGGCCTCCATCATGCAGCTCAATACCAATGGATATGGTTGTGTGGTAGGCTATGTGAACTATCGCGACACGGCAGAAGTCAATCGTCTGTTGTCCATGAAGGTGGCAAAGACTTTGCTCCCCAAAGAGCTTCGCTTGAAGTGGGGTGTTCAGGCTGCCGACTTCGACAAGAGCGGACAGATTTTCGAACTCTATGCCATCAAGTGTACCGACCGTGCGGGTCGTGCTCCACTCGAAGGCGATGTCATCACCGATGCTAAGGACGATTTCGACCATTACACAGGCAAGCCTGTCGTAAGCATGTCGATGAACACCGACGGCTCACGTCGTTGGGCTACGCTTACCAAGAACAATGTGGGTCACGCGGTAGCTATCGTGCTCGATGGTTACGTATATAGCGCACCAAACGTAAACAGTGAGATTACTGGCGGTAATTCCCAAATTTCGGGTAATTTCACTACCGAGACTACCAAGGACTTGGCCAATGTGCTCAAGTCGGGTAAGATGCCTGCTCCTGCACGCATTGTTCAGGAAGACATCGTCGGTCCTTCGCTCGGTCAGGAATCCATCAATCAGGGAATCATTTCATTTATTGTCGCACTCATCACCCTGATGATTTACATGTGCGCCATCTATGGTTTCATTCCCGGCATGGTTGCCAACGGAGCTCTTATTTTCAACTTCTTCTTCACCTTGGGTATCTTGGCATCCTTCCAGGCTGCACTCACCATGAGCGGTATTGCCGGTATGGTGCTTACCTTGGGTATGGCGGTCGATGCGAACGTGTTGATTTACGAGCGCACGAAGGAAGAGATGCGCTTGGGCAAGACCGTGAAGGCCGCCTTGGCCGATGGTTATTCAAACGCATTCTCGGCCATCTTCGACTCCAACCTCACTTCAATTATCACCGGTATCATCCTGTTCTATTTCGGTACGGGTCCTATCCGTGGCTTCGCCACCACATTGATTATCGGTATTCTCTGCTCCTTCTTCACGGCAGTGTTTATGACACGTTTGGTTTATGAGAACCGCATGGGTAAGGACAAGTGGTTGAATCTGAACTTTACCACCAAGTGGTCGAAGAACCTCATGCAGAACACTCACTACAAGTTCATGAGCAGCTACAAGAAATCATATACCATTTGGGGTACGGCTATTGTGATTTGCATCCTCTCGTTTTTGGTTCGTGGGTTGGCACAGAGTATTGACTTTACAGGTGGACGAAACTTTGTCGTGCAGTTCGAGCAGCAAGTAGAGCCCGAAACCGTTCGCGACCTTCTGAAGCAGGTCATCACCGAGGACAATGTACAAGCCATCGCCTTGGGTACCGACAAGAAGACCATCCGTATCACTACCAACTACCGCATCAACGAGGAGTCGGAAAACATTGATGAGGAAATTGAACAGTTCCTCTACCAGTCACTCATGGATGGCGGATTGTTGAGCAAAGACCTTACATTCGATGTGTTCAAGGATCGTGACAACCGTACAGGCGGTTCCATCATCAGTTCGCAAAAGGTAGGTCCGAGCATTGCCGACGACATCAAGACATCGGCCGTATGGTCGGTAGTGTTGGCACTTATCGCCATCGGTCTCTACATTTTGATACGCTTCCATAACATTGCATACTCCATTGGTGCCACCATCGCATTGATTCTCGATACTTTCTTGATTATTGGATGTTATTCGTTGTGCCACACGTGGGCTCCGTTCTCGCTCGAAATCGACCAGACTTTCATTGGTGCCATCTTGACAGCTATCGGTTACTCCATCAACGACAAGGTGGTCATCTTCGACCGTATTCGTGAGTTCTTCCGCATTTATCCGAAACGCGATCGCCAACAGTTGTTCAACGACTCACTGAACACTACGTTGGCTCGTACCATCAACACCTCGGTATCTACCTTGATTGTGTTGCTTTGCATCTTTATCCTTGGTGGCGACAGCATCCGCAGTTTTGCGTTCGCGATGATTCTTGGTGTCATCTTCGGTACCTGCTCGTCGTTGTTCATCGCCGCTCCGACGGCATACCTCACCATGGGGCATAGGATTAAGGACAACGAAGAAGCAAAGTGATTTAGGGTAACTAAGAATTTTTGATTTAAGATAATTGGCTTACGCCAATAGATACTTAAAGGATTTTGAATTTTGAATTATGAAATGGCTTGCGAAACCAAGGATTCGCGTAGCAGACAATCATAATTCAGGATTCAAAATTCTTTAAGTATAAACCATCCATCCATGAAAATCCACACTTTCTATATTTTGGCATTATTGTCTGTCATCTCACAACAAGTTCATTCGACAGGCTTCAGGCAAAATTATGCACAACAACAGCCTATCAACGTACTCTCTCCCGATGCCAAATACGAATTTCGATTTACGCTTACCAATGGGAAACCCACTTATTCCCTGCAATTCGACAACCAGCCGATTGTCCTTCCCTCCTTGTTGGGTATCAAGGCAGGAATCGACTGGAGCGACGATGTCGCTTTGGGTGATGTGCTGACGAGCCAAGCCGACAGTATCTGGCATCCTGTTTATGGAGAGCGCAGCACCATCCGTGACTACTATGCCAGTTGCGAGATAGAGTTGCGGAAAGGCGGTTCTCGATTGTTTCTCGATGTCCGTACATACAACGAGGGAGTGGCCTTCCGTTACAGGTTCTCAGGAAATTCGTATCTACGCATCGACGATGAACTGACCGAATTCGTCATGCCAGCCCAAACCATGGCTTACTTCACACCACGGGCACAAACCCCCTATCAATTGCTCCCCTTGACCGACTGGCCGACGGAGTCCGACCGTCCGCTCCTACTCAGACTATCCAACAACGACTATGTCTGTCTGGCCGAAGCGGCGGTATCCGACTATGTCCGGACAAAATTCGCCCTGTCATCAATCCAGAAGAATACCATCCTTACATCCATGTATGGCCCTGTCGAGGACATCGCACCATTCGCCACTCCTTGGCGTGTCATCATGTGCGGCCATCGAGCTGCCGACATCCTGCAGCACAACGATTTGATTCTCAATTTGAATCCACCTTGTGAAATCAAGGACACCTCATGGATAAAGCCAGGCAAGGCGATGCGCGAGGTGTCGCTTAATACTGAGAGAGCCAAATCGTTGGTCGATTTTGCTGTGAAACACAACATCCAGTATATCCATTTCGATGCTGGATGGTACGGTCACGAATACGATCGCTCCTCCGATGCCACTACGGTCACTGTTGACCCCAAACGCAATCCACAATTCAATCCGCTCAATCTTCCAGAGGTGATTTCATACGCCAAGTCAAAAGGAATCGGGGTGTTCCTCTATGTGAATCAACGCGCACTCCAACAACAACTCCGACAACTTCTACCCCTTTACAAGTCGTGGGGCATTGCCGGCATAAAGTTTGGATTCGTTCATGTTGGCTCATACGCATGGACACGCTGGATGCACGAAGCCGTAAGGATGTGTGCTGACTATCAGCTGATGGTCGATATTCACGACGAATACCGGCCTACGGGATTCAGCCGTACCTATCCCAACCTGCTCACACAAGAGGGCATCCGAGGCAACGAGGAGTTTCCCGATGCCACACACAATGTCACCCTTCCCTTCACGCGCTTTGTGGCAGGCGCGGCCGATTACACCATCTGTTATTATAGTCAGGACTTCGACCGATTGGCCAAGGGCCTACCCATCGACCCTGCTGACACCCGTCGCATACTTCGCACCACTCCTGCCCATCAGCTGGCATTGTCGGTGGTGTATTATAGTCCCCTTCAATTCATGTACTGGTACGACAGTCCGTTGAAATCGCAGGACGAGCCGGAAATGAAATTCTTCGACGATGTCCATACCGTATGGGATGACACCCGGATTCTCGACGGTGAGGTGGGCAAACACATCACTACCGCTCGTCGGCACGGCAAGGAATGGTTCGTGGGAGCCATTACGGGCAATATGCCTCGGGAGCACGACATCAGCCTGTCGTTCCTGCAACCGGGAGTGGAGTACAAGGCCGAAATCTATACCGACGGCGACCCCTCCATCCCCACACGTACGAAGGTAAAGGTTCAGACCATGAATGTCTCAAGCCAGGACACTCTTCATTTCCGACTGAAGCCATCGGGAGGAGTAGCTATCAGGCTGATACCGACAAACGAAAGCATTTAGTGTTAAGGGTTGGCTACTGAGCTTGTCGAGGGAAAAGGTGATAGCTTATGGTAAATAGTAAATGGTAATCACACATAATTTATTATTCATAATGATTCGATTTGTCGTAACAATTAGCATGTGCTTGTTCGGATTGAGTCGCATAAGCGCACAGCAGAAGGATGTAGTTCTAATCGAAGCCGAAAGTTTTCTGAACTTGGGTGGATGGGTAGTCGATCAGCAATTCATGGATCAGATGGGTTCACCCTTTCTGTTGGCTCATGGCATAGGCACTCCTGTGGCCAATGCTTCTACAGAGGTGACACTCCCTAAGAGTGGGGAATGGCACGTGTTCGTCCGCACATGGAACTGGTGCGCACCTTGGAAGATTGAAGAATGTCCGGGACGTTTCAAGGTTCTTGTCAACGACAAGGAGTTGGCCAACGAACTGGGTACAGGAAAGGAATGGGGCTGGGAGTATGCAGGCTGCACCACGCTTACAGGGAAGAAAGCCAAGCTCGAACTTGCCGACCTCACTGGCTTCGAAGGGCGTTGCGATGCTGTGGCGTTTGCCCGTAGTCGTGATGCGCGACTGCCAAATACCAAGTACGACCTGCCTGAGTTCCGCAGGACTTTGCTTGGACTGCCGGCCCAACCCGAAGTGAAATCGGGCTTCGACCTCGTCGTGGTAGGTGGTGGCACCGCTGGCATTTGTGCTGCCCTACAGGCTGCTCGCCAAGGTATCAAGGTGGCGCTTGTCAATGACCGACCAGTGCCCGGAGGCAACAATAGCACCGAGATTCACGTGGTGGCCAGCGGTTCCATGAACGTAGCCCCCTATGTCAAATTGGGCAATGTCATGGGCGAAATCCGCAACGTGTATGAAAAGGAACGGCAGGTTATCGGATTGCTCGACAACGAGCCTACTCTTACCTACTATCCCAACATGCACGTAACGAAAGTCCACGTTGCCAACGGACACATCGCTTCGGTCGTTGCGAAACACGTCATCGATTCACACGAAATTGAGCTTGTAGGCTCGCTTTTTGCCGACTGTACCGGCGATGGCAACTTAGGATACTTGGCAGGAGCCGATTTCCGCATGGGGCGTGAGAAACGTAGCGAGACTCGTGAGACACTCGCTCCCGACCATCCAGACAACATGGTGTTGGGCGCGACCATTTCGTGGGGCAGTGCAATTGAGGAAAACGATGTGACGTTTCCTTTGTGCGACTGGGCCATTCAGGTAGATGAGGATTCAAGCGAGAAGGTCACGTCGGGAAGCAATTGGTGGGAAAGTGGTTTCTATCACGACCAAGTGGGCGAGGCGGAATATATTCGCGACTATCTGTTTCGGGCCATTTATGGCAATTGGTCGTTCCTCAAGAATAAAAGCAAACAGCGTGCCGACTATGCCAAACGCCGGCTCTCACGGATGACTTACGTGGTAGGCAAGCGGGAGTCGCGCCGACTTATGGGCGATGTATTCTTCGTACAACAAGACATTGAGAAGGAATACGTAAAGTATGATGATGCGCTTGTCATCGGAACCTACTCCATCGACCAACATTTTCCCACGCCCAAAAACTCCTTCTACTTCCCTGGTGAAGAGTTTCAATCGACCATGCGACACTACTTCAACGATTTGGGCGTAAGTCGCAAGTACTTGCGCGACGACCAGGTGCCACCCCCTTATCGTTTGCCTTACCGTTGCCTGTATTCGGCCAATGTAGATAACCTGTTTATGGCGGGTCGTTGCATCAGTGTGTCGCACATAGCTTTGTCCTCTACACGTGTGGCAAACTTCGGAGGAATGACGGGCGAAGTGGTAGGGCAGGCTGCCGCCATTTGCAAGCGACATGGCTGTCTGCCTCGTGCCGTCTATACCGACCATTTGGGCGAATTGCTTGATGCGTTCAGATGACCAAAGCATCCCATGGCCTACCGTACAGGCCGAATGTCTTTTGTCCCCCTTTTGAGGAGAAAAGTACTGGGCTGTAAATAAAAAAACGTGCTCTCAACCTTGCGCAAGACGAGCATACGTTTTCTTGGTAATGAGCATACGTTTTCTTGGT
>JAUNNV010000210.1 GCA_030531335.1 Bacteroidales bacterium | reverse complement strand
ACCGCACCGAAATCGCCGATGAAGGTTTCACCAATCGGGTCGCTTCCAAGCTTCCTTACCGACATCACGGCATGGCCATTCCTTCTACACGTTGGGCGGGTGTGTTGTTGGTCATGTTGGTATGGGTAGTGCAGCGACAACTGTTCATGCCCATTCTCTACGATGTGCTCTATTTTGCCATTCGGGTAATCCAGCAGATAAAGTTCGTCCATGTCGTTCTTGCCGGAACGTTTCTTGTTGGGTTTGCTTCCTATCAAATGCAACAAGAGGGTTGAACGGTGCCCAACCCTTTTGTAATGTCTGTCTATCCGTCATAATCGGATAGTGTGGTTCCCACACTTGTCACAAGTTCGGTTTACCCTAAGAAGCTGTTTTGAGTTGAGTTTACCATGAGCGCGTCGAGGGGAAGAAAAGTTTTCATTGCGCTTTCGACAACTTGCGCTCGTGCCCTCGAAAACTATAAACGCCGGCGGCGTTTATAGTTTTCGATCAGGCAACGACAAGTTTGAAGCCGCCCTTACGCAACTTTTACTGCCAACGAGCCCAAGCCTTCCTTCCTGCCTGTTGTCTCCGGCCCTACGTCATGTCGTTGGGGGAGGGTCATTGTATTCCCTTCTTTTGGGGTCTGCTTGCTTCTACCTTCGACAATATCCGCAAAGCCGATTTGTTTGTTTAACCGAAAAAAAGAGAATTTTACTATGGGACAAATCAATTTGAACGGCAGAACAAAGGAAAAACTTGCCCGGAAATTCGAAAATGACAATGACACCTAACGAAATCAAGACCATAGGCCAAGGAACTTGTGGCCGATCCATCTTCATGTTCAAGACAAAAACAAGTACGTACTCAAAGGAGCTGCCCTGAGTAGGCCGAAGGAGCCTGCCCTATTCGTGGTGATAGGGTTCCCCACGAACGATGGTGAAGGCCCTGTAAATCTGCTCCACGACGATGAGGCGCACCATCTGGTGCGAGAAGGTAAGGCGCGAGAGCGACAGCTTTTCGTGTGCCACGCGGTAGATGCTTTCGGCAAAGCCGTAGGGGCCTCCGACGATGAACACCACGCGACGGGCTACGGTCTGCATCTTGTGGCGCATCCAGTCGGCCAGTTCAACCGAGCGCAACTCCCGGCCATGCTCGTCGAACAACACCACGAAGTCGTTGGGTTGCAATGCTTTCAGTATGAGTTCGGCCTCCTTTTCCTTCTGTTGTTCTTCGCTGAGGTTCTTGGTGTTTTTCGGTTCCGAGATGGTCGCGATGTCGAACCCGATGTAGTGGCCGATGCGACGGACATAATCGTCGATGAGTGCGGCGATGTGCTTGTCGGCAGTCTGCCCCACGAAAAACAAGGTTATTTTCATAAATAGTTCGGTATTCTTTCCGCAAAAATAAGTTTTTTTATATTTTTGCAAAAACATTAATCGAACTTTACGTATGAAAAGATTTGTCAGACTGTTTTGTGTGATGGCGATGCTCGCAGTAGTGTCGCAGGCAAACGCCCAAGATCTCAAGTCGTTGTTGGGCGGAGTATTGAACAGTGTGGTGGGCGACAAGGCCACTACCGAATCGTCGATAATAGGCACGTGGAAGTACTCGGCACCCCAATGCCAACTGACGAGCGAAAATGCCTTGATGCAGGCCGGCGGCGAACTGGCTTCGCAGAAGGTAGAGGAGAAATTGCTTCCCATATTCAATAAGGTGAAAATCGAGAACATGACCGTGAGCTTCAAGGCCGACTCCACATTTGCCATCGGCAACTCGAACAAGCCCCTGCTCAACGGCACCTACACATTCGATAGCACGGAAAAGACCGTACAGCTGACGAGCAAGATGGGATTCAAGGCCACGGCATACGTGACCACCAACCTCAACGGCACCATGGGCCTTACATTCGCTGCCGACAAACTGTTGGAACTGCTGAAGAAGGTGTCGGCCGTGGCTGCCACCCAAAGCAGCACACTCAGCACCATCAACTCGCTGGCAAGCAACTACAAGGGGGTGCGGCTTTGCTTTGAATTGAAGAAACAATAACAAGGGAGAACCATATTGACCATGA
>JAUNNV010000209.1 GCA_030531335.1 Bacteroidales bacterium | reverse complement strand
AATATGACGAAGATAAAATATACATTCATTGATTTGTTTGCAGGTTGCGGAGGCTTGAGCGAAGGGTTGGTTCAAGATGGATGGAGAGTCTTGCTTGTAATTGAAAAGTGCCTTTGTCATAGAAACTTTTTGATTGATAATAAAATAAATACTTGATTCCAAAGTTGTCATAGACGAAATTTAATAAGGTGAAATAGAACAATTGATATGAATTTAGCATTAGAGAATATAGGTTGTGCAAAAGACAACATGAATAGCCCAATTCATAATTGGTATAGATTTACTGCTGGCTTTTCATACCAATTTGTCGATTATATTTTAAAATATTGTTGTCCGCTAAAACTTCGTGTCTCGCGTGCGCGTGTATGCATGCACATGAAAATCTCGAAAAACAAAAATTTGGGCTGGCTCTTGCTTGAGGAGTCAGCCCTTTTTGGTAATTTTGTAGCTGCGAAACAAACACGATTACCAAATAATGAGCAAAGGTACACATTTTCTCGGACAGCCGATACTAAATCAGCTACTAAATTACTTCAACAAGCAAAAAATTCTTCAAATCAGCCGCGAGATGGGTGGAGAGAGGTATGTAAAGACGTTCAACGCATGGTGTCACCTCACTGTGATGCTGTATGCGGTCATCATGCGTTTTGATTCCCTGCGCGAAATCACCTCAGCCACAATGATGGAGTGGCGTAAATTGGCTCATCTGGGCATAAAGGACCTTCCCAGGCGCAGTACACTCTCAGATGCCAATGCCAGACGCTCGCATGAGATTTTCGAAAGAATTTATCAGGGACTGTATCTGGCATACAGGGACAAACTTTCGTCGGACAGCCCATCCGGCAAGGTTCCAAAGTGGATGAAAAAGCTCCAGATTATCGATTCCACGACCATCAGCCTCTTCTCCAACCTCGTATTCAAGGGTGTGGGACGCAATCCCAAGACAGGGAAAAAGAAAGGCGGCATGAAGGTGCATACGTGCATCCATGGCAACGAGGGTGTACCATGTGACGTGGAATTCACTTCTGCGGCCACACACGACCATTTCATGCTTTGCCCAGGAAAACTGAGCAAGGGCGACATCCTTGCCATGGACAGGGCTTACATTGACTACGCCAAATTCGAGGAAATGACGCAGCGTGGCGTGATTTATGTGACCAAGATGAAGCAGAACCTGACGTATGAGGTCACAAAGAGCACCTGTTACATGAACGCAGAGGGACAGATGCAGTGGAAGGAGGAATTTGTCACCTTCCGCAAGGAGGTCAAGGCCAAGAACGAGGAAACAGGCGAGGTGGAGAGTAAGACGATAGAGCACTATGCCCGCATCGTCACCTACATCGATGAAAGGAAAAAAGGCAATGCAAAAATCATACGGCTGCTTACAAACGACCTTGAGACCGAATACGAAGAAATCGTGGCCATTTACAAGGCAAGATGGGCCATAGAGTCGCTCTTCAAGCAGATAAAGCAGAATTTCCCCCTCAGATACTTCTACGGGGAGAGTGCAAATGCCATCAAGATACAGGTGTGGGTGACGCTCATCGCGAACCTGCTCATCACACTGCTGCAAAAGGGTGTCAACCGCTCGTGGAGCTTCTCGGGGCTTGCCACCATCGTCAGGATTATGCTGATGTACTACATCGACGTGCAGGGATTCCTTGAACACCCCGAGAAAGACTGGGAGGAGGCATTGGCTGCCATGATGGAAAGTCCGCCAGAAGCATTCGAAGCAGAAAATTAACCCTTACACATACGCGCGTGAGGGCTTGGAAGACATGTTTTTGTTTGAATTCATTGAACATCAATGGGTTCAAACTGACTTTTCATGTTTAGCGGACAACAATAAATTATAATAAAGGGTTATCGTTTGTTGAACCAAGTGATTTGTTTCTTGGCATAATGCCAGGTATTGAGTTTGATGGCTTCAGCCACTTCTTCTCGCATTGATTTTGAAAGAGGAAAGGGGCTATTATCTCCTTTTCCCCACACGGCGAAAAACTCTTTATAACCTACCGTGTTGAGGGTGTTGAGGTGTCGAAGCGGAAACAATTGTCG
>JAUNNV010000084.1 GCA_030531335.1 Bacteroidales bacterium | reverse complement strand
ATCATTCAAAATCCATCATTCATAATTCATGTTTGTCGTTTTCATCGTGATGAGTCGAGGACGGATGGTGCTGGTGGTGGTGTGGGAATCGTGCCACTGACCCCCACTTGTTGCCGACATTCGCTCGGAATATGTTAATATAAAGGAAAAAGCCGCGCCTTGTCCGATTTTTTTTTGTACTTTTGCCACAAAATGTTTATTGGCATTTTATGAGAGAGACTTTACTTGGCATGACATTGGCTGAACTGACGCAGGTGGCGTTGTCGGTGGGCTTGCAGCGGTATGCGGCGAGGCAAATTGCCCAATGGCTGTACGTGAGGCGCGTGCACGACATCGACGAGATGACAAACCTGTCGAAACAAGCCCGCGAACAGCTGAAAGCCGCCTACGTGGTGGGTGCCGAACCTCCCATGTATGCCATGCGCTCGACCGATGGGACCGTGAAATACCTGTTCGGGGCAGGTGGTGCAAACACGGTGGAGAGCGTGTTCATCCCCGATGCCGACCGCGCCACATTGTGCGTGTCGTCGCAAGTGGGCTGCAAGATGAACTGCCGTTTCTGCATGACGGGGAAGCAGGGCTTTTCGGCCGACCTAACCACGAACCGAATCCTGAATCAAATTTTCTCGTTGCCCGAGCACGACCGGCTCACCAACGTGGTGTTCATGGGCATGGGCGAGCCAATGGACAACATCGACAACGTGCTGAAAGCCTTGGAAATCATCACCGGCGACTATGGGTTGGGGTGGAGCCCCAAGCGGATCACCGTTTCCACGGTGGGCATCCGCAAGGGGCTGAAACGTTTCCTCGACGAGAGCCAGTGCCACTTGGCCGTGAGCATGCACAGCCCGATGGCAGCCCAACGCCGCGAATGGATGCCTGCGGAAAGGTCGTACCCGATAGCGGAGCTCGTGGAAATGCTGAAAGGCTACGACTGGAGCGGCCAGCGGCGGCTTTCGTTCGAATACATCATGTTCAAGGATTGCAACGATTCGCTGACATACGCCAAGGAGGTGACGAAATTGTTGCGTGGGCTGGAATGTAGGGTGAACCTCATCCGCTTTCATGCCCTTCCCCCCGTGGATTCGACTCCTTCCCTTCGACAAGCCCAGGATAGACTTGGCTCAGGAACCAGCTCACCCCCCATGGACCTGCGGCCCACCGACATGGAGCGTATGGTGTGGTTCAGGGACTATCTGACGCTACACGGTGTGCGTGCCACTATCCGGGCATCGCGCGGAGAGGACATCCTGGCGGCTTGTGGCATGTTATCGACGGATCGGGAAAGACAACAAAACGAACAAAAAGAATAAATGAAAGAGATGAAAAAGATTGTAAAAGGCATCGGTTTGATGGTGCTTGTCGGTTTCGCGTTGATGGGTTGTAGCGGCAAGCACTCGGTGTTCCGCCCCACTGCGAGCGGCCGTCCCTACGAGATGATGGTGATCATGGACAATGCACAATGGGAAAGTCCGGCCGGAAGGGCCTTGTTCGACGTGCTCGATACCGACGTGCCGGGTCTGCCACAACCCGAACGGTCGTTCAGGATTTCGCAAATCGCCCCAGAGGGGTTCGACAGAATCATCAAGATATGCAGGAACATCATCACGGCCGACATCAATCCTGCCATTTACACTCAGACGAAGCTGAAATTCTCGCGCGATGTGTATGCGCACCCCCAGATAATCATGACCATTCAGTCGCCATCGGAGGATGAGTTCCAACAATATGTGTCGAGCCACGCACATGTGATCCTGGACTTCTTCAACAAGGTGGAGATAAACCGACAGATTGCGGCGCTCAAAGGCAAGCACAGCAGGATTGTGTCGGAAAAGGTGGGCGAGATTTTCGGCAGCGACTTGTGGGTGCCCGAATCGCTGGACGGCATCAAGACGGGAAGGAATTTCCTGTGGGCTTCCGACAAAAGGGCGACTGCCAACCAGAACGTGGTGGTGTATAGCTATCCCTACACGGACAAGGACACCTTCACGAAGGATCATTTCGTACAGATGCGCGACTCGGTGATGCGTGAGAACATGCCGGGAGAACGCGAGGGCTCGTACATGACAACGGCCGACAGCCGCTTTGTGGACGTACGCGATTTCGCGCTGCGGGGTGAATATGCATTTGAGGCACGCGGCTTGTGGGAGGTGAAGGGCGACATGATGGGTGGACCCTTCGTGTCGCAGGCTCGGGTGGATGTCGCCAACGGACGGGTGGTGGTGGTGGAAGGCTTTGTGTTCTCGCCCGACAAGGCAAAACGCAACCTGATGCGCCAAATGGAGGCTTCGCTCTATACGTTGCGACTGCCGGCCGAGCAGCACTTGGAAGAGATTACCGTGACTCCATCGGGTGTGGAGGAAAACCAATAAAAAAACGCAAAAAATGGAAAACAGGAAAATACGTGTGGGAATCACTCATGGCGACATGAACGGCATTGGCTATGAGATTATACTGAAGGCTTTCGAAGACGATGCGATGTTCGACTTGTGTACTCCAATCGTGTATGGCTCGCCCAAGGTGGCGACTTACTACAGGAAAACGATTGGTGTGGAAACGAATTTCAGCATCATCAACCAAGCGCAACAAGCCACCGACGACAAGCTCTACATACTGAACTGTTGCAACGATGACGCGAAAGTGGATATAGGACAATCGACACCAGAGGCGGGACAAAACGCCATGCTGGCATTGGAGAGGGTGGTGAGCGACTATAAGAACGGACTGATTGACGTGTTGGTGACGGCTCCCATCAATAAGAAAAACATCCAATCGGATGTGTTTTGTTTCCCTGGACACACCGAATATCTTGAGGCTTGCTTGGGCAATGGCGACAAAGCGCTGATGATACTGCTCAACGAGCACCTGCGCGTGGCCTTGGCGACAGGACACATTCCCGTCCGCGACATAGCCTCGGCCATCACATCCGATGTGCTTGAGGAAAAAACAGCCCTTTTCTCAAACTCCCTGAGAAACGACTTCGGCATTGAAAAGCCCCGCATTGCGGTGTTGGCGTTGAATCCTCATGCAGGCGACGATGGATTGATTGGGAAGGAGGAGCTGGAAACCATCAATCCTACCATAAGTAAAATGAGGGAACAGGGCATCCTGTGTTTTGGCCCGTATGCCGCCGACGGATTTTTCGGTTCCGGCAATTACACGCATTTCGATGGAGTGTTGGCCATGTATCACGACCAGGGACTGGCCGCATTCAAGGCCCTGTCGATGGACGATGGCGTGAACTTCACGGCAGGACTGCCTGTGGTGCGCACTTCGCCCGACCATGGAACCGCATACGACATTGCCGGCAAGGGAATAGCCTCGGCGCAGTCGCTTCGATCGGCCATTTACACGGCAATCGACATTTTCCGCAATCGTGAACGGGAAAAGGAATGTTCGGCAAACCCGCTCCGCAAACTGTACTACAACAAGCGCGACGACAGCGACAAGCTGAAACTCGACTCCATTGAATAAGCATCATGAAGTTTGCAATCATTTCGGCTGGCGAAGGGTCTCGACTGACGCAGGAAGGAGTGGCAGCTCCCAAACCCCTTGTGAAAGTAGGGGGTGTGCCGCTGATAGAGCGTCTGATTCGGATTTTCGCACGTCAAGGCGCATCGGAAATTGTCGTAATCGTCAACGACATCTACCCCCAGACAAAACGCCACCTCGATGTTCTTCGCGATGAGTTGTCGGTTCCACTACGAATCGTTGTCAAGACAACGCCAAGCTCCATGCACAGCTTTTGGGAGTTGAGCTCCTTTCTGTCAGAGGATAAGTTCTGTCTCACTACTGTCGATACGATATTCCACGAAGAGGAATTTACCCAATACATCAAGGCGTTTCTATCGAGCGATGTGGATGGGATGATGGCTGTGACCGACTATGTGGATGATGAAAAACCCCTTTACGTATCGACCGACAACCAACTTGCCATAACAGGGTTCCACGACACACCCGATTCGGCCTGTCGATACGTTTCGGGAGGCATCTATTGCCTCACCCCCCCATGCCTCCGCACCCTGCGGCATTGTATGGAAGAGGGCATGTCGAGGATGCGCAACTTCCAACGCCAGCTTGTGGCCGACGGGTTGCGGCTTCGGGCATATCCATTCTCTAAGATTCTCGATGTGGACCATGCGTCGGACATAGCGAAGGCCAATGAGTTCCTGTCGATGCATCCAACGGATGGGAAGCGTGGAAAGCGTGTGTTGGGGGTGGCACGCGGCAGCGAGTACAGTCCCAACCACGAGACGAACGATGCAGCCATCATCAATCTCGTGGCCGAACATGTCCGAAAGCAAGGTTTCGACGTTACGGTTTGCAACGAGAAAGAAATTGCCACACAGCCGATTCCGACCGACTTCGTTTTCAGTATGGCTCGTGGGGAAAGTGCCTTGAAGCGACTGAGAGAGCTGGAGCAAACAGGCATACGGATTGTCAATTCGCCAATGGGCATTGCGAACTGTGCCCGCGAGGCGATGACGCGCAAGTTGCTGGCAGCTGGCGTGCCTCATCCCGAAACGGTGATTGTTTCCACCCATGAGCGCTACTCGGGCGCAATCTTGCCCTGCTGGGTGAAACGAGGAAACGCTCACGCCATGGTGAAGGAAGACGTGGTTTATGCCGAAAGCGTAGGGCATGTCAATCGTGTGTTGTCGGATTTCCATTCACGAGGCATACCCACAGCAGTGATCAACAAGCATCTGGAAGGCGATTTGGTGAAATTCTACGGCGTGCGCGACACCGATTTCTTTTATTGGTTCTATCCGGATGTAAGACAGCACAGCAAATTCGGTCTTGAAATCGTCAATGGTGAGGCGAAGGGGTATCGTTTCAGCCGCCAAGCATTGGTCAATGCCGCCAACCTTGCATCGAAAGAGCTCGACGTGCCCATCTATGGAGGCGACTGTATCGTAGCCCCCGATGGAAGTTTCTCGATCATCGACTTCAACGACTGGCCCAGCTTCGCACGTTGTCGGGAAGAGGCCGCACCGTACATAGCAAAATTAATTATGAATTATGAATTTTGAATTAAGGACCCTGAATAATTATGAATTTTGAATCATGACCTGCACTCCCATAAATTCACAGAGTGAATAATCTTAATTCATAATTCAAAATCATTCAAACACATACACCAATGGATATAAAGCAGACATACAAGTCGCTCGATACGGAAGAGCACATCGACATTTACTTCAACCGCCCGATAGGATACGTGTGGGCGCTTTTTTTCAGGAAGTTGCACGTCCATCCCAATGTAGTGACCATTCTGTCCATCTTTCTGGGAGTGGCAGGAGGCATCATGTTCTACTGGCCGGACCTGACGCATACGCTCATCGGCATTTTCCTGTTCGTATGGGCCAACCATTTCGACAGTGCCGACGGCCAACTGGCACGCATGACCGGCCAGAAGACCCGTTGGGGGCGTATTTTGGATGGCATGGCAGGCGACTTCTGGTTCATTGCCGTGTATGCGGCCATTTCATTCAGGCTTATGCCTACGTGGGGCATCTGGATATGGGTGGTGTGCTTCGTGTCGGGTGTATTCTTTCATGGCTACCAAACCACCTTGTCTGATTATTACCGCAACATCCACCTTTACTTCCTGAAGGGCAAAGCGGGAAGCGAGTTGGATTCATCGGACCAGCAAAAAACCTTTTTCGACACTTTGTCGTGGAAAAACGATTTCTTCTGGAAACTGTTCATCGCAGGATACACTCGTTATACCCACAACCAGGAGCGCATGACTCCATGGTTCCAGAAGTTCTATCGGTTGGTGCGCCAGCGTTATGGCGATGAGATACCCCAGTCGTTGCGCGAAGAGTTCAGGGCCGCCAGCCTTCCACTCATGAAATATGCCAACATACTGACATTCAACATCCGCGCCTTCGCTCTTTACATCAGCATGTTGGTGGGAGAACCTTGGCTTTATCCAATGTTCGAGATGGTGGTCATGACCACATTGTTTGTCTATACCCGCCATCGCCATGAACGAATGAGCAAAATGTTTTACGAAAAATACTTGACGGCGTGAGTGGCAAGTATCGCAACATATTCTTGTTTTTCGGCATAGCGGCCATTGTCGTAATGCTCTGCACTTTCGATGTGGAGCTCGACGAGCTGAAACGCAGTTTGTTGCGTGCCGGCGTGTGGTTTCCTGTGGCTGTTGGGTTGTGGCTGATCATCTACCTGCTGAATGCCTTGGCATGGTATCTAATCATTTGCGACGACAAAAAGAAATCCCCGGTTCCCTTTTGGTGGATCTACAAGCTCACCATCACCGGCTTTGCGCTCAACTATGCCACGCCCTGCGGCCTGATGGGCGGCGAGCCCTACCGCATCATGGAGTTGAGCCCTCTCACGGGCGCAAGCAAGGCGGCATCATCGGTCATACTTCATGCCATGACCCACATTTTCAGCCATTTCTGCTTTTGGATTTTCTCTATCGTACTCTACGTGTCGATGGTTAAAATCAGCCTTGCCATGGGAGTGTTGCTCACAACCATTACGGCCTTCTGTGGATTGGCCATCTATTTCTTCTTGAAAGGCTATCGCAACGGAATGGCTGTAAAAACGTTGAACCTGCTATGCCATGTACCTCTTGTCAGTGGATGGGCACATCGTTTCTCGCGAGAGAAAGCCGATACGCTACAACGCATAGACAGCCAGATAGCCGAATTGCACAGGCAGCGTCGTGTCACCTTTCTGTCATCACTCGCCTTGGAATTTTCGGCCCGCATCTTTGGCTGTCTCGAAGTGTTGCTTATCTTGAACATCCTTACCGACGACATTGATTTTATCACTTGCATTTTCATCATGGCATTCACTTCGTTGTTCTCCAATGCGCTCTTTTTCTCGCCTATGCAGTTGGGAGCACGCGAGGGTGGTTTTGCGCTATCTGTCCATGGGCTACACATTCCATCGGCATACGGGGTGTTCACGGGACTCATCACACGTCTTCGCGAATTGGTATGGATAGCCATTGGCATGGCTCTCATGAAAGTTGGCAACAAACCTCTGCCCCATTCGGTACGGGTGAAGGGCGTGATTTTCGACTACGGAGGAACCATCGACACCAACAGCCGCCATTGGGCGGCCGTGTTGTGGGAGAAATATCGAGAAGCTGCCGTACCCTGCCAATACGAACAGTTTCGTGAGGCCTACATTTTCGCGGAGCGTGCCTTGGCCAAGTATCCATACATACGCCCTGACCACAATTTCCTCGATGTACTTCAAATCAAGGTGAAACTTGAATTGGAGTATCTGGCTGAACATGGATTTGTAAATGCCGATGAAAGGGAATTGTGCAGGCTTTCTGATGAGGTGGCACAAAAATGTTACGAGTATGTTCGTAGCACATTGCAAGTCACCCGTCCTGTGTTGGAGCGTTTGTCGCATCAATACAAAATGGTGCTTGTATCGAATTTCTACGGTAACATCCACACCATATTGAGGGATTTCGCCTTGGATGGATTCTTTTCCAATGTCATCGAATCGTCAGTAGTAGGTGTCCGCAAGCCCGATCCTGCCATTTACCAGCTTGGCGTGAATGCCTTGGGATTGCCTGCCGACGAAGTGTTGGTCGTGGGCGACAGCTTTTCGAAAGACATCGTCCCGGCCAAGACAATCGGATGTCATGCAGTGTGGCTCCGTGGTGAAGGTTGGGGACATGAGGAAACAGATGAGACACTCCCCGACATGATTATCTCGAATTTAGAGGAACTTACCTTAAACAGAATGACCGACTATGCCCGATAGACTTCTTACTTGTTTTTTACTGTTTTTCTTTAGTCTGCCATGCCTCGCCCAACTGAAAGGAAGGGTGGTGGATGCCTCGACCAACGAACCGATAGCCTACGCCAATGTGTATTATGAAGGCAAAGGAGTAGGCACGGCATCCAACCAGGAAGGAAACTTCACGATAGAAGCCCATGCGGATTGGACGCAACTTACCATATCATACGTGGGATATGAGGTGAAGATTGTCGATGTGTCGGCCGACATGCAGTATCTGGGCGACATTCCATTGAAATCGCTCGAACTCGACGAGGTCATAGTCAAGCCCAAGCGCGAGAAATATTCGCGCAAGAACAACCCAGCTGTGGAATTGATGAAAAAAGTCGTGGCTCACAAGCAGCTCAACGACCTTTCCGTCAACGACTATTATTCGTACAACATCTATCGAAAAATCACATTCGCCCTCAACAACATCACAGCCGATTCGTTGCGCGAGTCGAAAATCTTCCAGAAATATCCGTTTTTCCGCAATCAGGTGGAACTATGCGAGGAAACAGGAAAGAACATACTTCCCATCTCTGTAGAAGAGACACTAACCCAAAAAGCGTTCAGAAAGAATCCTCGTAGTGAGAAAAACATCATAAAAGGCATTAATTCATCGGGGGTGAACGACATGTTCAACACAGGCGACATCATGACAACAGTCATCAAGGATGTATTCACCGATGTCAATGTATATGACGACCATTGCAGGTTGCTGCAATTTTCATTCGACAGCCCCATTTCCGACAACGGCATAGCATTCTATCGATATTTCATCATGGACACAGTGTATGTGCAACAAGACAAATGCATCCATCTGTCGTTTGTGCCCAACAATTCGCGCGACGTGGGATTTACGGGGCATCTGTATGTACTTGCCGATTCCACTTACCGTGTGAAGCACTGTACGCTCAACCTTCCGAAAAAGACAGGCGTGAACTATGTCACCGACTTGACAATCCGTCAGGAGTTCGAGGGACTTCCATCGGGCGAATGGGTGCAAAAGGCCGATGACATGATTTGCGAGATGAACTTTTTCGGCATGAAAATGATGGTGAGGCGAACTACCCGCAACCAAGACCATAGCTTCGAGGAAATACCCAAACAAATATTCAAGGTAAAAGGTTCCGAGGTGAAGGACGTGAATGCAATGATGCGCGACGATGACTTTTGGCAAGAATATCGGGCGGTCGATCTGACAAAATCGGAAAGCAGCATGGACGATTTCGTGCAGAACCTGACAAAGATAAAGGGCTTTGAGTACATCGTGTTTGTAGCCAAGGCTTTTATCGAGAACTTCGTGGAGACAGGATCAAAAAACACGCCCAGCAAAGTGGATATTGGTCCGGTGAACACTATGATCTCGCAGAATTACATTGACGGGCTACGCTTGCGTGCATCCGCCCAGACTACGGCCAACCTCAACCCCCATTGGTTCTTCAAGGGATATTATGCCCATGGATTCCGCGACCACAAATCGAAAGGAATGGCACAAGTGGAATACTCGTTCAAAAAGAAAGAATATCTCTCACGCGAGTTTCCGAAACACACATTGGCCGTGGCTTACCAGTACGACAACATGTCGCCTTCCGACAAGTTCCTGCGCACCGACAAGGACAACGTGTTCACATCCTTCAAGACTGTCACGGTCGATCAGTTCAACTACGAACGCAACTTCCGCATAGAGTACGAACACGAACGCCTGTCGGGTCTGAAGACTGGTTTTGTGTTGAAGCACTCCAACTACGAGCCATGTGGAAAACTGTTCTACCAGACAGTAGGCGGACGAGAGATTCCTGACTTTTCGATAGCCGAAGCCACGGTCAGCCTCCGTTATGCCCCTGGCGAGACATTTGTCAACACCAAGCAACGTCGGTTGCCCATCAATCTCGATGCGCCGGTTTTCAGCCTTGCCCACACTTTTGGAGTGAAGGGTGTATTTGGCTCCAACTATAATTACAACTTCACCGATGCCTCCATCCACAAACGGTTCTGGTTTGCCTCATGGGGAAATTTCGATGTGAATCTGAAAGGTGGAATCCAATGGAACAAGGTGCCGTTCCCACTACTGATTATGCCGGCTGCCAACTTGTCGTACATCATCGAAGAGGAGACATTCAACCTTATCAACAACATGGAGTTTCTCAACGACCGTTTTGCTTCTCTCGATATGTCATGGAACCTACAAGGCAAAATCTTCAACCGCATTCCATTGCTCAAGTATCTAAAATGGCGTGAATTCATTGGCGTGAAATGTTTGTGGGGATCCATTTCCGACAAGAACAATCCGTTCCTTCCGCAAAACGCTTCCGACGACATGCTGATGGTTTTCCCCGGCAGGTATTCTTCCGAAGGAACAATGGAATACCATTATTCATCGTTCGTGATGGATCC
>JAUNNV010000083.1 GCA_030531335.1 Bacteroidales bacterium | reverse complement strand
TCATTGATTTTCATTCTGTGCTATGTGATGGCACAGAAAAGTGATGAAGTCAGGAGGCCATCCGCTTGCTTGAAGAACATTGTTTCCACTGCCTCAACATCCACCAGATCTACGTCAAGACAGCCGAAAACAACAAGCCAGCCTTGGCATTGTTCACCAAAGCTGGCTTTGAGAAATGTGGAGTGCTGACCGATTGGCTTTGTCGCGGAAACCAATTCAGCAACGCCGTGTTATTACAACGAATCGCCGATTAGAAATCCCACTTCACACCCAAACAAGGATTTACCTTGAAACCATCGTAAGAGCCGAAGTTGTTGGAGAGTTCAACCTCGCCACCAATGTGGAAGTTGTCACAACCAAAAGATTTGCCAAGGTTGTACCACAACTGTGGCTCGGACAGGAATACCGTATGATGAGGTGTATTGAAAGCATCGCCTGTCATGTGGTCCTCCCACCAGAAATCAGCAAAGCCTGAGAACTTCAGATTCTTGATGCCCAAGAAATCACTAATGCCCCAAACAACAGTAAACTGCAAAGGAGTATTCTGGTCGGTACGACGGATAGTCTTGTAGAGTGCCTCCAATGTCAAGGTGTATTTGAAATCGGCACTATGGATGAAATAGTTCACACCAAACAGCCAAGCACTGTTGACACCAAATGTATCATAAACACCACCATTGTACTCGGCATGGAGGCTCAACGGTGCCAATGACGACTCCTGCCAGAAATTAAAAGCACGCGCAATCTCGAAGTATGTACCGTTGGGATAATTGTGCTCACCATTGACATTGCTGGCAAAATCGTGGTCGATGAAGAAGAATGTGTCACCCCACTTGTCGGCCTTGAACATCTCGAAAGTGGTTGTGATTTGCTTGCGTTCCTTACCAAAATCATAGAACACCTGCAAGTTGGTTTGTGCATTCAGCGTGATAGCAGCCACTACCATGCTTGACAAAAGAAATAATTTTTTCATAAACGTGTTGATATTAAACATTTGTTTGAGTTAGGGCACAAAATTAACAATTCTTATGAAACCCACCAAATAAAGAGGCCAAAATGTGAACACAGACAAAACGATTGACCTTAGCAACTATTTTTCGTCACTTAACGAATATAGCTACTGAAAAAAGACCAAATCTCCTCCAGTGTATCCATATCGGCCATGTGCCAGGTATGCCCACCGCCAACAACCTCATACAAGCGCACTTCATAGCCATTGGTACCACCCAAGTATCGGTGAAGCACAACCGGACGGGTGGGCTTTGCCGCATCGAGCAATGGGAGCTGTGTACTCTCCTCATGCGTACACCGATTGGCTGCCACAATGGCTCCCACAGCTATGGGTACCGCCAAATAAGCTCCCCACCCTCCTTGATTCGACGGGTCGCCCGACCACTCGGATGTGCGGTCTTCCGTTCCGTGTATCTCCATGAAAGGTACGGCCCCATGGGGTTGCTGTTCACGAATGAGCCACTCCATCGTCAATCCTGCCACAGAAGCAATGGCTCCCCAAGCTTCGGGATGCAGGTAAGCCATGATATAACACATCTCGCCCCCATTCGACATGCCTGTAAGGAAAGCATTCCGAGAGCTTAGCCCATATTCGTGTTGCAACGACTTTACGAGATGAAGGATAAAAGCCACATCGTCGGTCTGCATCCCTTCCTGCATTGGATAACGGACATTCCAACTGGGCTTGCCCTTAGGATCCTTTTCGCCTTGCGGTATGCAAAGGGCAAAACCGTGTCGGGCAGCCGTCTCTATCATTTCAGGCCGTAGGTTGGCAGCATTGCCCCCATAACCGTGCAACATCACCACCAACGGATTGCCTTTGGCAAGCGTGTCGGGCATATACAAATAGCACAAACGCTCAACACCCTGAAACTGAATATGTTTTTCCGACAATCGCGCGTCCTGTGCACACATTGTCCCCACGCAAAAAACCACTTGGAGGCACATAGTGCACACAATCGCCCAAAAACTACGACTCAAAGGTTTCATATACGTACAATCTTTATCATCGAGAACTGAATTCATCGTCTAAAAAGCCAAAGGCAACTACATATTCATAAGGGAGAACATGTCGCTGCCTTTTGTGTGTCGAAACACTTGTCAGATGCGGGCCAGTATGGCTTTCGATTCGGCTTCGTAGCCTGGTTTGTTCAATAAGGCAAACATATTCTTCTTGTATGCCTCGACACCCGGCTGGTTGAATGGATTCACGTCGAGAATATAGCCACTGATACCACATGCCTTCTCGAAGAAGTAGATGAGTTGCCCGAGGTAATACTCGTTGAGCTGAGGCACGCTGATGCGCATATTGGGTACCCCACCATCGACATGAGCCAACTGGGTGCCCAGTTCGGCCATCTTGTTCACTTCATCGACACGCTTTCCGGCAAGGAAATTCAGACCATCGAGATTCTCTTCATCGAACGGAACCTCCAGCTTATGGTCGGGATTCTCGATGGAAACCACCGTCTCGAAAATGGTGCGCTCGCCCTGCTGAATCCATTGTCCCATGGAATGAAGGTCGGTGGAGAAATCCACAGCGGCATTGAAAATGCCTTTGTGGTCCTTGCCTTCGGATTCGCCATAAAGCTGTTTCCACCATTCGTTCATGTAATGAAGTTTCGGGTTGAAGTTGACAAGGATTTCTATTTTCTTACCTTGTCTGTACAACTCATTGCGGGCAGCGGCATAGACAGCCGACGGGTTCTCCATCATAGGCACATCGTTGCCACACACCTTCTCCATGTCCGCCCCACCCCTCACGAGCTGTTCGATGTCGAATCCGGCAACGGCAATAGGCAACAAGCCCACTGGGGTGAGCACAGAGTAACGGCCGCCAACATTGTCAGGGATAACGAATGTCTTGTACCCCTCTTGGGTGGCACACTTGCGGGCAGCGCCCTTTACGGCATCCGTAATGGCCACGATGACCTTCCGAGCCATCTCCTTGCCACGCTGTTTCTCGCATTGTTTCTTCAGCAGGCGGAAAGCCAAGGCCGTTTCGGTAGTAGTCCCCGACTTGGAGATGTTGATGACACCAAACTTCTTGTCGGTCAGATATTCTGTCAATTCATACAGATAGTCCTCACCAATGTTGTGTCCGGCAAAAACTATGGTAGGATTCGTCTTGTCGCCATTGAGGGCACTGAAACTGTTTCCAAGAGCCTCGATGACGGCACGTGCGCCCAAATAACTGCCACCTATGCCGGCCACCACAACCACTTCGCAATTGTCGCGCAACACCCGTGCCGTGGCCTTGATGTCGGCAAGTTCGGCTTCAGTGATTGACGACGGCAGGTGCAACCATCCCAAGAAGTCATTGCCTTCGCCTGTACCATTCTCCAACTTTTCCATACAGGCCTTCACCTGTGCCTCGGATGCAGCGACCACCTGCTGTGCCACTGCCTTGTCGATGTTTAAACTAATGTTCTTCATCTTTTTCCTTATAGATTATTTCTTATGCTTCAATCTTTTTTATCCATTCCCCCACCTCATCCACAGTAGGATTCTTGAGTTCCAACTTGAATTTCTTGTTGATGCCACACACATCCATGTGCAGTTTCTGGGGATTCACATCCTTCATGCTGGCAACCACATTATACCCAGCCTTATAGAGCAGCGGCACCCATTCCTCTGGCACGCCGAGCGCGGTAAACTTCTCTACGGCATCCTTGGGGGTCTTCTTCTCGGGTTTCATCTGCGGGAACAACATCACCTCGCCGATAGCAAACTTGCCCGTCATCAGCATCACCAGTCGGTCAATGCCGATGCCGATACCCGATGTGGGAGGCATGCCATACTGCAACGCACGCAAGAAATCCTGATCGATGATCATGGCCTCGTCATCGCCCTTGGCTGCCAGCCGCATTTGTTCCTTAAAACGCTCCTCCTGGTCAATCGGGTCGTTCAGTTCAGAGTAAGCGTTAGCCAATTCCTTTCCGTTCACCATCAGCTCAAAACGTTCGGTAAGTCCAGGTTTGCTGCGGTGCATTTTCGTGAGCGGCGACATTTCCACCGGATAATCTGTAATAAACGTGGGTTGTAGGTAAGTGCCCTCGCAAAACTCTCCGAATATCTCATCGATGAGCTTTCCCTTGCCCATGGTCTCATCGACCTCCATGTTCAAGGTCGCGCACACCTGGCGAATCTCATCCTCATTCTTCCCATTCAAGTCGAAACCGGTTTTTTCCTTAATAGCGTCGAGGATAGGCAAACGACGGTAAGGTGCCTTGAACGAAATGACGTTGCCATCAATCTCCACCTCCGGTTTTCCATTCACAGCCGTGCAGATTTCCTCAAGCATCCGCTCCGTAAACGACATCATCCAGTTGTAGTCCTTATACTGCACATACAACTCCATGCAGGTGAACTCAGGATTGTGGGTCTTGTCCATGCCCTCGTTCCGAAAGTTCTTACCCATTTCATACACACCCTCAAAACCTCCTACGATGAGTCGTTTCAGATAAAGTTCGGTGGCAATACGCATGTACATGTCCTGGTTCAGCGCGTTGAAATGCGTGATGAACGGACGAGCGGAAGCTCCACCTGCAATGCTTTGCAGGATAGGCGTATCGACCTCCGTATATCCAGCCCTATCGAGAATGCTTCGCATGGTGCGTATGATGGCGGCACGCTTCAAGAAAGTGTCCTTCACACCATCGTTCACCACCAAGTCAACGTAACGCTGGCGATAGCGCAATTCCGGGTCGTCGAACTTGTCGTAGGCTACACCATCCTTGTATTTCACGATTGGAAGCGGCTTCAGCGACTTTGCCAGCACGGTAAGCTTCTGGGCGTGTACGCTCACCTCGCCCATCTGGGTTCGGAACACGAAGCCATCGATTCCGATGAAGTCGCCGATGTCCAATAATTTCTTGAACACGGTGTTGTACATTTCGGTATTGTCGCCATCGCTGATATCATCGCGAGTGACATACACCTGGATACGTCCCTTGGAGTCTTGCAATTCCATGAATGAAGCCTTGCCCATCACACGCCGGCTCATCATACGCCCGGCAATAGAAACCTGTCGGGGAGTGTCCCCATCCTTAAATTCAGCTTTTATATCGGTCGAAAACGCATTGGTTACATACTCGGCTGCAGGATAGGGATCAATCCCCATCTTGCGCATTGCATCCAGACAATTACGTCTGACAATCTCTTGCTCGCTTAATTCTAATACGTTCATACTCATTCTTGAAAATTCGGGATGCAAATTTACTCTTTTCCCCGACAACAGCCAAGCGTTCTTCCATTTATTTTCCTTGCACAACATAATGTTCACAAGATCCGTTACCGAACCCTCCCACACGAGAGAACAGTAAAAAATGGAATGAAAAGAATGGAGCATGGGAGGGGGACTCCTATTTGATTACAAACAATCACGACTTGCGAAGCTTGATGGTAGCAGCATACGCGCTGTTGCACAATCCAAGCACGGCAGACAGGATGAAAAGCGTTTCGATGCCCAGCACTTTCCATATCCAGCCTCCAAGCAGGGCAATGAATATCGTAATCAGATGATTGACGGATATTCCTGTCGATATGGTGGCTTTCATTTCTTCCTGACTGTCGGAAATGTCTTGCACATACACGTTGGATGCCATGGAGGCAAGGGATATGATGCTGTCGAGTATGTAGTTGATGCAACAGACTACGAAGGCGACATTCGTCGAAAACAAATGATGGGCAAAACCATAGAAGAAACAGACAATGACCAAAATGAGCGTATCGGCTATCATCACAGTCTTATACCCTATTCGGTCGATAATCTTGCCTACAAGGGGTGCAAACACGAAGCAGGCAATGGCGGAACTGGCGAAAAGCAGGCTTATCGTTCCGGCATTCGCGCCATAGAACAAAATGAGCACGTAAGGGCCGAAAGTAAAGAAAACCTGTTTCCTCGCTCCATAGAACACCTCGAGCATGTAGTATTTGGTGAATTTCTTGCGGAAGTAAAAACGGCGCCTGCTCTTGTCCGTCGCACTCATGTCGCCCAGTCGGAACGCCACCAGCATGGCAAACAAGAAACAGGCCGCCGCCACCATAAAGACCGGTTGGAACAGCGAAGTAGATGAGACAACGGCAAAGGCACCGATGACGGCTACGTAGCCAATGAGATTGCCTATCTGATAGATGGAGTTCTGATAGCCTAAGGCCAACCCTCCGTGTCCCTCGTCGGAGTATTCCAGCGAAAGAGTGTTCTTCATGCCGAGTTGAATGTGCTCGCCCGTGGAATAGATGAGTATCGCCATTATCACCAACAGTTTGACCGGCGGAATGAACGCCTGCAACAACATGCCCACCACCATGACAATCATTCCCGCCTTGTACATCCGTTCTGCCGAAGAACGATAGAACATGGCAAGAATCAGGACGAGCAAGAACCCAGGGAGCTCACGGAAGAACTCCGTGACTCCCCGGTCGAGTTCGTTCATCCGAACAACCTCGGCCATATAGTTGTCGATTACACCCTTGTAAAGGCCAAAACCGACTGCTGAAAGCAACAACGAAAGAAACAGGGCCTTATATCGGGTTCCTTCCTTGAAAACACGATTGAACTTCATCGCTTATTTTCCTATCGACTATTTATATGCTTCCTTCGACATGCCAATGAATAATGACATCAGTTGTCTTACTTCAGTAGTCTTCCGCACGAGAATGCGTTTCCCACGACCGCACCCAACTGGATGTATTTATGGCTGACAGGATCAAAAGTGATGAGTTCCATTTTCTCCACGTCGGGGTTGCCGTCGGCGTTCAGGCATTTCTCGTCGCAGAGTATGTTTACGATTTCTCCCACAAGCCAATAACCACCCTCCGACTCATACAGTTTTTCCTTGACACGACATTCCATGGTCATGGGAAAATCTGTAAAGACAGGAGCATTCACATTGGGGGCTTTTTCAACGGTCCAGCCGACCTTGGCCATCTTGTCGGCATCCTTCCTTGCGCAGACAAGACCTACATAATCGGCCGCCACCATCGTGTCCTTGGTGGCAAAGGCAATCGTAAATGCGCTGTTGATCTGCAGGTTGTCTGTTGTGGCATGGCTGCCCAAGGAAATAATAAATTCATTCATGCCCAACTGTCCGCCCCAAGCGGCATTCATGGCATTGGCTGTGCCTTGTTGGTTGTAGGTACCGATAATCAGCACCGGTTGTGGAAGCATCCACGGTTTGAATCCAAAACTTTTCATTGCTATCCTTTAGATTATTGATTGGTAAATGGTGTGCAAATTTATATATTCCACATTGGAATTCCTACGGTGTAATTGGATTTTTCCTACATATTGGAATTTGAGTCCACCTTTGTTTTTCCCCATAGGGGTGTTCCATCCAACACCCCTTTTATCGATCGACCTAAAACAGTCCCTCCTTGGGCCGCGCGGAAGAAGTTGTCGGGCCAACCGCCCGTCGTGACGGCGACCGACGAACAACCACATCGTCGCCACCAAGCAAACCTTGCGAATACGACATTCTTGGTGCTTCATAATGCCCCCTTCCACCATGCGGCAAATCCGCCTACCCCGACAACCTGCGTGGAAACTTGGGCGAACGGTGAATGGAAATGTCTATTCCTATGTTTGCAACACCAACTTGCCGGGAATTGGTTGCGGTCGATAGTAGTGTATCATGGCTATGTCGTGCCCAACATGTCCCGTGCCGAGGCAACTATCCTCGTGTGTGTGGAAGACAAGCTGAACGGCCCCTTCAAACCCCATTCGCGAATACCACCGACGCAAACCGTCGTTGGCGGGAATCAGGCATACGCATTGAAAGCCGTCGTGCTTGCAACGCTCCATCGCCTCCGCCAACAATTGCCGGGCGAATCCTCTTCCACGGTAATCGGGATGTGTGGCAACGGCATATATGTAGGCAACCGTGTGAAACGGCACAATGAAAAGCATCGACACAAGCATGTCGCCGTGATACTTGAGCAAGGCTTGTTTCTCGTTGTAGCGTGTAAGCAGAAATTGTTCGGCATCCTGCGCCACATCGTCGGTGAAACATGCCAGCCACAACCGACGGATCTGCTGCATCGTGGGGGTAAGGGGAAGCGCCAGCAGCTTGTGGTGCAAACTCACGGGATGGTAACTCTCCTTGGCCTGACGCAATCCTGGCGACGCCATGTCGTCCTCGCGGTTCAGGAAGGTGAACCTTTCGGGCAGATGCTTGGCAAACAGGCAATTGATGGCCGCATACACGCCGACATAGCTTTCATCGGCTTTCTCGATGTGTGTGCAAAACGTGTCGTCGGAAAGTGCCGAACCGTAGGTGAACGCCACCAGCCGGCCTTCCACATAGAGCACGCCTCCATAGAGGCCGAGAGCATCGTAGTGGGCAAAGGCCTCGCGCACACACGCCTCCTCGCCGTGCAGCATGTCGAGTTCGTGGTCGGACACATTTCCTCGGTGTACCCGATACTGTTGTTGCCACAGAGTGAGCAGGCGCATACATTCGGGGAAGTGGCATGGCGCAAGTACTTCGTAACGATGGTCGTAGGCCTCGACGAACTGATGCAGGTGATTTCGCTTAGGCTGGTATTTTCTTCCAGTCAACGAGCGCAAGTCCTCGGCGGCATATACGTAATCGGAAGAGCCTCGATGATATGCGACACCATAATGGGGCAACACCTTTCGGATGATTTGTAAGGCTTCGTCGTCGAGGGCAAACCAACGGGCCGTATCGCCTCTAACAGACGCATCGTTGAGAATAGAGGGGATGATGTGCGTGAAATCTCCCTTGCCGAAGGGTCGCGAATAGAAACATTCGCCTTTCCCCTCCGCATCCATTCGAAGAATCAGGAATCCATCATCGACACACATCGATGTGGGAAAACTGGCACACCAACAATACAACGAGTGCATGGAATAATCGCACACCTTCGGATTGGCCTGTCGGATGTGGTGCTCTATCAACGCCCTGTCGGCTATGGTTATTTCCCTAAAATCCATTTTCAGCATCGATTTACGTTGTAGATCTTCTGGAATGCCAGCCTTTCATCGCCCGATGTCAAATAAATGATGCCGCAATACGTGAATCCATGTTTCCGCAGCAGATGTCGCATAATGACATTGTCGCGGTGGGTGTCGATACGCAGGTTGGAGGTAACGGACTTCGAGAATTCGATGACCGCCTCCAACACCCCATGGCAGCCATCCGTAGAGGCTATACGGTGTATCGTGGCGTATGGCATGGTGTCATCGGTCCACTGTCCTTCGTAGATATGCCGATAGGTGGGCTCTTCGCAAAGAGCCAAAACGAAAGTTGCCACAAGGCAATCCTTGTGGCATATCACATAACTGAAACCTCGCTGGATGTCATTGCGCAAAATCTCTTCGGTGGGATATCCACCGGTCCATTGCAGCATGTTTCCCGATGCACGCATCTTTCGTTTGGCGGCTTCGAACACAAGCTGCATGGCTGGTATATCGTCGATTGAAGCTTTAAGTATGACCATCGGAAGTTGTCAGAAGTTCCCAACACTGTCGTGCCGACAGCGTGCAGGCGTCAGCGCAGGTGTTCATACGCACGAACCAGTGCTTCGTCTTTCCCGATGGCACGCAAGGCGAGCCAATGCAACACAATGGCAAGCAGGGGCAGCACCACAATCCATGAAGGGACAAACGACGAATCGGCCCTCAGTATCCAAATGAAAATGGCCAACACAATGTAGAAACCCACGGTCAACAGTATGTTGAGTATGCAGATGCGAATCTGCATCATCCGATTCTTATAGATACATATACACACCACATCGAGCGACACCACAAACGCCATGATAACGAACAAAGCCCACGGCGAATAGCTGCGAGTGCCGTCGGCAACAACCAGCATAAGGCTTTTGAGCGTGTCAATGCTTCCATCGGCCTGTATGAACGATCCCAACGGCAGCCAGGCCGCACACGCACAGACCATGGCACAAACCAACAGATAAAGTGTTTGGATGCGTTGGATCATAAATCGAACTTGTCTTTCTCGCGAGCTGGGTTGCGGTGATACACATCGCCTTCCTTAAACTCTTGTGTGGCAATGAGTGTTGGCTTTGGCAGACGCTCATAATAGCGGGAGAGCTCTATCTGTTCCTTATTGTTCTGTTCGGAATAACTTTGCAGCTTGGTATGAAGTTCCGTCTTCAAATCGGCCGCTATTTGGTTTGAACGTTTGGCGATAATAGCTACCGATTCGTAAATGTTGCCTGTCTCTTTACAAAAGTCCATGATGTCACAGGTCACTGTGTTCGTAGGTGCGTTTGTCTTTTTGTAGTCCATATTGTTATTTACTATTTTACAATTTACAATTTACTATAATTTACTATACTATTTACTTTTTGACTATTTACT
>JAUNNV010000082.1 GCA_030531335.1 Bacteroidales bacterium | reverse complement strand
GCGGCCAACTGTCCGGCCACCGACGGTGAAGGCAGCTGCCGGCCGACGCGCTTCGTGTATTCATCCAAGGTCGGCCCGTCGGGATTCACGACCACCTGTCCGCCTTTCCCATCGAGAATGAGCATGTCGCCTGTGCGAATGAGACGATGGGCTCCTTCCACACCCGTCATCGTGGCGATGCCATGCTGGCGGGCAATGATGCAGACATGACTGGTCCGACTGCCTTTGGCCGTCAGGAAGCCAATGGGCATCGACATGTCGATCATTGCCGTATCCGATGGGAACAACTCGTCGGCCACCACCACGCAGCCCTTGAGAAGATGCTCAAAAGCATTGTCCGTCGTGCCTTGCAAACAGTCCAAAAGCCTCCTGCAGACGTCGCGCACATCGTCGGCCCTGGCCCGCAGATACTCATCGTCGATATCGGCGAACTGTGCGGCAAGCGTCGCCGACGTGCGTCTCACGGCGGTCGGCACATCGCAACCCTCGCCCACGAACTCGTCGATGGTCTCGCGCAGCAGGGGATCCTCCAATATCTCAAGGTGGGCCGCAAACACATCGTGGCTTTCCGACAATTCGGCGAGTTGCCTCGCCACCGTTGCGAAAGCTTCCGAAAGTCCATCGGCTCCTTCGTCTATACCGGCTCTGGACGGGCCAGGCTCACGACAAGCCACTTCGGCCTTGCCGCCTCCGCTCCTCTCTATCACGAAAGCCGGCCCGATGGCAAGGGCTTCCGACGGCACCAAGGTCTTCAGTATTCGCATGATGCTCCGTTACGTCAACGATGCAAGATACCGCACGACCTGCTCCAAGGCCTCCTGTTCGTTCCCACCGTCGGCCTCCACCACAACGCGCGTCCCACCTTTCAAGCCGAGCGAAAGCACCGACAGCATACTGGCTGCATTCACTTTCTTCGCCCCACACGTCAGTGTCAGCTTCGTAGGAGCCATCGACTTCACCATTTTCACCAATTCGCCCGCTGGGCGAGCGTGCAAGCCTTCGCTTGCCGCAAACAGCACTTCGCTTGAAATCATCGTAACCTGTCTATTATTTGTTGTTTGTCGTTCGTCGTACAGAATTGTTCCATCACGGCTTCGTCCTCAAGCACTTCCGCAATGTGCGACAACATTTCGAGGTGCGCGTCGCCCACACCTGCAATGCCGATTACCAAGCGCGCCTTTTCTCCGTCGAAATCGACACTTTCGGGATATTGCAACACCACAATGCCCGACGAGCGCACACTGGCCTTCGCCTCAGATGTGCCATGCGGTATGGCCAGCCCCATGCCCATGTAGGTGGTGGCCAGTCGCTCGCGCTCCAACATGGAGTCGGCATACGCGCCATCCACATACCCCAAGGCCACCAGACACTCGCCGGCACGCCGTATGGCCTCCTCCTTCGACTCGGAAGGCAGTCCGAGGATGACGCCATCGGACTGCAGCATGTCCTTGGGTGGTGTCGGCAATATTATTCTCTCCCCTGTGTTTCCACAGACTGTCCACCCTGGGACAAGACAAGCGTTGTCCCTCAGATGGGCAAACAGTCCGTCGAGTGCGGCATCCTTCAGGAAGTTCCTGATGTTCACTATCTGTGCATGTCCGCCCATCGAGGCTACACGCTGCGCGGCCCTTTCGGAGAGTACTTGCTGGCACACCACCACATCCGCATCGGAGGGAATGTCGTTGACCGCCGTGTTGATTACCTCTATCGGGATGCCAGCCTGTTGCAAGCGTTTGCGGAAGGTAGTGGCTCCCAATGCGCTCGAACCCATACCCGCGTCGCACGAGAACACAATCTTGCGCACCGTTCCGGCCTGAAGGCCGACATCGGTCGCCAACCCGTCCTGTGCTTGCCCCGAGCCTGTCAAGGAGAAGGGCCCGTCGTGCGGCAGCTCGTCCGTATCGCCTTGGAAATCGGGCGTATGCTTGATCATGGGCGACGATAGCAGGAACGACACCACCGTACCTACCACCACCGCCAGTATGGCAAGAATGGTCTTGCCCTTGGGAGCCATCAATATGATGGAAATCAGGCTACCGGGCGAGGCCGGAGCGACCAGACCTATGTCGAGCAACGTGCAAAACAGCAAGGCACAGATGTTGCCGCCTATCACAGCCAACAACAACACCGGTTTTGCCAACACGTAAGGGAAATATATCTCGTGGATGCCGCCAAACAACTGTATCACAACCGCACCGGGAGCACTCTGGCGCGTGTTTCCCCGTCCAAACACCCAACAAGCCAGTAGGATGCCAAGGCCAGGGCCCGGATTCGGATCCACCAGAAACAGCATCGACTGTCCCATCTCCGACACTTGTTCTATGCCCAATGGGGTCATGATGCCATGGTTCACGGCATTGTTCAGAAACAGCACCTTGCACGGATCGACCACCAACGAGAGCAGCGGCGACAGCCTTTGAGCCAATAGGAAGTTCACGCCCGCACTTGCGGCCTCCACCAACCAGCTCACTACCCCACCGATGAACAGATAGCCCACGATGGCCAACAACATGCCGATGATACCCAACGAGAAATTATCGACCAACATCTCAAAGCCCTGCCGCACCTTTCCTTCCACCAACCGATCAAAACGCTTGATGCACCAGCCTGCCAACGGTCCCATGACCATGGCTCCCATGAACATGGGGATATCCGACCCGATGATGATGCCCATGCTGGCCACCGCGCCTATCACGCCACCGCGTAGTCCCGCAACATTCTTGCCAGCCGTATAGGCTATGAGCAACGGCAACAGATACTTGAGCATGGGCGACACCAACTGGGCTATATGCTTGTTGGGCCACCAGCCTGAATCGATGAAAATGGCGGTAATCAATCCCCAGGCAATGAATGCGCCGATGTTGGGCATCACCATGGCACTGAGTGCGCGTCCGAACTTCTGTATTTCCTGCTGCATGGTATTGTTTTTAGTTTAGCAATGACAATTTATCAAGTCTATCCAGCTTCCTAAGCGTTTCCAACCGAAATGCCGAGGGCCACGCCACAAGCCAATCGTTGATGCGGTCGGTGCGTGCCACCTGGGGCACAGCTCTTGCCTGATCCTTACCGAAACCATAGCCAAACCCCCACGACGACTCAAAATAAGCCTCGTTTTGCGACCCAAAAGGGCGTAGTCGGTTGTTCACCCGCAACGTTCCGTCGGATATGAGCTGACAACAATTGTTCCACACCGCCTGCGCCTTTTGCAGCCATTGTCGGTCGCCAGTCAGCTCCGCCAGTTCCACCCATTCAGGAATCCACAATGCAGCATAATAGTCGAGATGATGGTGTTGTACCGACACACTCGTTCCACCAAACGTGTGGTACCCATATTGCGTAAAGGCATCGCCTGCAGGATACACCCCATCGTAGTGCCAAAGCCAAGTGGAGAGATAATAAGAGGTCTGTATGGCATCGTCGAGGTACTCCCTCTCGCCTGTCAGCCCATAAAGCCGCAACGATGAGCGCAGCAACGAGATAGCCGACTCCTTGTCGATGCACCACGTGTCGAGCGCACCGGCTGTAGTGTAGCCGCTCTTGTACAGTTCCTTTACATAATGTTTATATGCCCTTATGCCCGACTCCAAATACTTCTTGTCGCCACATTCTTGATAAGCCTCCAGCATGGCTGGAAGCAGGAAACAACCCACCGTGCCCTCGCGATATATACACGATCCGTCGAAGGTCCACCCACGTGCATAGCACCCATCGGGCTGCTGGTCGTTCAGCACGAAGTCCAGGATGTCGAATGCCAAGTGGCGATATTGCGGACGGTCGTAGCCACATTCCTGGGCCAGGTGATACGCCTGGAAATAGTTCAGTGCGGTGGTTCCCAAATTGCAGGCATCGAGGTTGCAGCCACGCTTTTCCTGAATGGCATCGAATTGAGTCACAAACAACCCGTTGGGAAGCCTGCAATTGTCTGCCCAGCAATCCAGTGTAGCGACACCTTTATCGAGCGATTCTCTGTCGCCGTTCTTCAGATAATCCCACAACATCGAACAGGCAATGCTGATGTTCTGCCCACACCACCCAGACTCATAGCGTCCGCCAGTCCGTTGGTGCCACCCATCCTCGCCTTGTGGCAGCAATCCTATACTGAACCCCTTGTAGATGCCATCTTCTGCCCACAACGACTCCTTGCAAAAGCCGATAGCCCTTCTCCACACCTCATCGGTCGGCATGACCCTCTCTGAAGGATGCGCCATGCCCTCCCAACATTTCTTCAGAAATGTCTGCATTGAGGTATGGGCTGTTTTTCGCTTTGTTGCACTCAGATACATCGCAAAATGTCTTTCCTCGCCCCGTTTCAGGCTTGCCACCCGCTGCCAACCATCGATGAACCTATCGCGATTGCAATAGCTCACAGGCATTTCCTCCTCGGGCCATATCAGACGATGGGTCACAACATCTGCCTCTGGCATGAGGCTACACGAAAAATCGTGCTCTGAAGCTGTCGGCACATTACTCCACGTAGCCACGGCAAACGACTTACCCTCGCTATACAAGGCACCCGGGATAGGAGTACGACGATACGAATACGTGCGCCAATAGCCATCGCACATTGCGCCCTTGGGTTCCAACCCCCTACCCCACTCGTTGCCGTTGTACGACACGGCAGGAATCATCCAGTAGTCCGCCTCCGAGTGGTGTACGAAATCCATTACCAAACGCACGCTATTGACATCGCATTCCGCCCTGAAACTCCATTCCACCATCCATGTGTCATCATCCACACGGCTTGTCCGTACCTTCGTGGCAATGCCTTCCGTAGCCAAAGTATGCAGATGACCTATCGTGTCGTTGGTCTGGGTTATCAACATGTTGTCGCTCCACCTACACCCCGACACCTTGTTCATACACCCGGCCATCGCGAGCCCCATGGCAACAAACAATCCTACTCGCACTCTATGAACTATTTTATACATACGTCATGCTTATAATGGATGCAAAAATAACAATTTTTCGCCAAATCGTTACGAATTGTATCCTTTTTGTTATTTTTGTGACGTTAAAACGAAACACATCCACATCATGAAAAAATTAATCCTATTGCTCGTTGTTTTCATCAGTACAGTGTCGTATGCCCAAATCAAGTGGTACAACCCCGTGGAGACCGGTGCCGAGGTGCACGGACAAGGATGGGCAGAACTCCGTCACTCCTACGTGCGTCTGCCGTCACGGGCCGAAGGCAAAGCACCCAAGGCCGTATGGAACCTGTCGAAACATTCAGCTGGGCTAAGCCTCGTATTCCGTTCGAACGCCAAGGAAATCATCGTCCGCTATCAGGTTACAGGGGGTTACAACATGTTCCACATGCCATCGACCGGCGTGTCGGGTGTCGATATGTATGCCACCGATGCCGACGGCCGCGAACGCTGGTGCGCACCCCACTTCCCTGTGTCGTTTGCCGACACCATCAAGTATCACTACGACAACATCACCTACTTCACCAATCCCCAGCAAGGCTATGAGTACCACCTCTACCTACCTCTCTACAACGGTGTGAAGTGGATGGAGATAGGCGTGCCTACCGACGCACGCCTCGAGTTCCTTCCTGTAGGCCCGGAGAAACCCATTGTGGTCTATGGCACCAGCATTGCCCACGGAGCCTGTGCCTCGCGCCCCGGACTGGCCTGGACCAACATCGTGGAACGCCGCACCTCACGCCCCATGGTCAACTTAGGCTTCTCGGGCAGCGGCAAGCTGGAGCCCGAGATGTTCGACCTACTGAGCGAGATCAACGCCTCCTTGTATGTCATCGACTGCATGGCCAACATGGACAGCCTCTCCGACCTCATCGTCGAACGCATCGTCAATGGTGTGCACCGCCTGCGCCAGTCATCATCGACCCCCATCCTGTTGGTCGAACATGCCGGCTACACGGGCGAGTTCACCAACCAACAACGCAGCAGCTACAAGAAGGTAAACGAACAGCTTCGCAAGGCCTACGGACAGTTGCAGGCCGAAGGCGTGGCCAACCTCCACTACATGACAACCGACGAGATTGGCCTCGACCAGGAAAGCCAAGTGGAATCCGTCCATCCCAACGACCACGGTATGCGCCTACACGCCGATGCCCACGTAAGGCAGATAGTGAAAATACTACATTAATTCCTAAGAGGCTCTTCCCAGCAAGTCTATGAAACAACTGCTCACCTCCACCCCCTTCCTGGCCATCGTCTGCTGCCTGCTGTGGGGCTCAAGTTTCGTGCCCACCAAACTCGGACTCGAATCCATGCCGGCTCCGCTCCAATACGCCGGCTACACATTCCTCGCCTCTGGCTTGTTGTTGTTGCCCTGGGCCGGTGCCAACCGCCATTTCCTCTGCCAGCTTCGCCACCACGGATGGCTCATGCTGAAAGTGGCCTTGTTCACCACCACCCTTCTCTACGGCTCCTACTACCTTGGCCAAAGCATGGCCGACGGTTCGCTGGTTGCGCTCATCGTGAGTTGCCAACCCTTCTTCGTGGCATTGCTGGCTCACTGGATTCTCCGCCACGAACGCTTCACCCCCCTCATGGTGTTCAGCCTGGCACTCTGCATCGTAGGCATGACGGTGGTGAGCTGGCCCAGCTTTGCCGGGATGCACACCCTTGGCTACAGATCGGTCATCGGCATCGCCTTCATACTCATCGACTGCCTGTCGGCGGCCTACGGCAACATTGTCGTATCGCGCATCGACTTCACGCGTGTCGATATCAAGGTGCTCACCTCAGCCGAGATGATCATGGGCGGTGGCCTGCTGCTTATCCTTGCCTATCCCATCGAGGGTGTCGCCCCCATCCCCCGCGACTCGCTGTTCTATGTGTCGTTTGCCTGCATGGTGGTCATCAACACCGTCACCATGATTATTTGGTTGCGGTTGTTGTCGCGACACACAACCAAGGTGTCGCACCTCAACATGTGGAAGTTCCTCATACCCATCACGGGTAGCGTGGAGTGTTGGACCCTCCTGCGCAACGACTCACCCACAGTCTATTCCGTCACAGGACTCGTCATCATCGTCATCTCGCTCATCATTTTCCACAACAAAAAAGGCGGCACCGTGCGTTGAGCCGTTACCCAGCAAGCAAAATCGTATGTCGGCGACCGACATTTTCTTGTAGCCTCCAGAACAAAGCAGACTTATTCGGTAGTGATCGACGCAATGCCATAGTCATCAATCACGATGAGATGTCAGCGATACAGGTCGCCTACAGCCTTCTTGAACGTTTTCTTGCTTACCTCAAATGTCTCGTAGATGAGGTCGGCATCGGTCTTGTCGCCAAAAGGTATCATCCATTTGCTATTACTCTTTAGTTACTAATCGTTGTCACAGCACAATCACCGTTTCGTCACCGCAGATGTTGCGGACTTTGAGGCGGAGGGGTTTGAGGGTGGTGTCGTCGGTGGAGATGGTGCCGTCCCAGAGGCGACCGGTGGGTTTGCCGTTGCGGATGGCGTTGCCGGCCTTGTCTATCTTGATTTCCACATCGCTGTGCCAGGGGGCGGATTTGTCGGCGGAGTAGCAGTCAAGGGAGAGCCATTCGATGGTTTCGAGGCCTTCGTCGCTGACGTTGATTTTCAGGAACTTGGGAGCTTCAGTGCCATCGGTGATGCCTTTCTTCTCGTTTTTCTTGAGGTACTGCTGGTAGCGCTTCTCGTTCTCATCGTGTATGTTACGGAGCACACGGTCGCTGATGAAGCTGTTGACGATCAGAGGCATGTCGCGCTTATGTTGTATGAGTTGGTAAAACATTCGTATCTACAAAGCTGATTGATGGTTTGGCATACGAGAACCTCATGTGGCAGTTTGTTCTATCCTGCCGTCCTTCAGGTGGATGGTGCGGTCGGTGATCCGTGCCAAGTCCTCGTCGTGGGTCACGATCACAAAAGTTTGCCCGAACTCCTTCCGCAGGTCGAAAAACAGCTGGTGAAGTTCTTCCTTGTTTTGCGAGTCGAGGCTCCCCGACGGTTCGTCGGCAAGAATCACCGACGGACGATTGATCAGTGCACGACCCACGGCCACACGCTGTTTCTCTCCTCCGCTCAGTTGGGCCGGCTTATGGTCGCTTCGGGCAGAGAGATGCAGCATCTGAAGAATCTGTTGGGCTTCAGCGTGTGCCTCGCTCTTGCTCCTGCCGCCGATAAGTGCCGGAATCATGATGTTCTCCAATGCCGTGAACTCAGGAAGCAACTGGTGAAACTGAAACACAAAGCCGATGTGCTGGTTGCGAAAGGACGAGAGTGCCCGTTCCTTTAGGCTGTTTACGTCTATGCCGTCGATGCGCACCGAACCGCTGGTAGCCTTGTCGAGGGTGCCGATGATGTGGAGCAGGGTGGTCTTGCCGGCTCCGCTGGGGCCTACGATGCTTACCACCTCTCCTTGGCGGATGTCGAGGTCGATGCCACGCAACACTTGCAGGTTGCCGAAATTCTTGGTGATTTGTCGGATTTCAATCATTTTCGTTTGGTCCATTTGTAAAGCCAACGCATCGCGATGTCGTAGAATCTTGTTTCCGTTTGCCTCACCGGGTTGAAGAAGGAAGGCACGGCCAACGCCTCGCCAAGCAGGTCGGGGTAGATCATCATCAGGCTGTTGTTGGCAAAATATTTGCTGATCTGTATGGGCAGGAGCTCAAAGCTTGCTTGATACGAGATGGAACCCGGACGGGCCGAGACGATGATGAGCATGTGGTCGTAGGCCACCTGCCCCGTGAGGAGCAACAAGTCATCCCATTCGTCGAGTTCGCGATACTCGGCACGGACTGATTCCATGCTTGCGGCAATGCCCCTCACCCGATTCAATGTGGCCGTAGTGCTCCAGAAGTGTATGCGGCAACCCAACGTGGCGGCCATGCGGCACAGCTGCACCACCCATTTGCCGAAGCCCCGCTCGAACTCGGCCTTGTCGGGAATGGCCACCACTATCCGTCGCAGGGTGTTGGCCGGCATGAGCAGTTTGGTGATGGTAATCTGGCAACCGGTGTTCTTGATGATGTGTTCGAGCGTATTTCCCCAAAACGAATCGAAAGCCGATTGCCGGTGGTGAAGTCCTATCACGAGGTCGGTGATGCCATTCTCCTTGGCGGTGTGTATCATGCTTTGTGCCAGGTGCAGACCATAGCGAAGCACGGTCTTTACAGGGACATCGGCCGCCGAGGCCATTCGCGCCGCTTGTTCGAGGTTGCGACGGCAGACCTGCTCTTTTTTCTTCGAAGTGTTTTCCTCGTTCACGATGCTGAGGACCACAATCGGCTCTGCAGACTTCTTACGTCGGAGCAATATGGCCAGTTGCATCAGGTTCCCTATGTGGTCTGGATTGCCGATGCTCACCATGAACTGTTCCGAATGTCCGGAGGGTTCCGTCGTGTTGACGTTTTCCGTAGTGGCCAACTGGCGCGACGCACGTTCGGTGGCTACCGAACTGATGATGCACGAACATAGAATCATCAGCACCACGCCGTTGAGCATGTCGTTGCTCATGAGCTGTCGGCCTGGTGTCGTTTCAAGTTGAATACCCACCATCACCATGGCAAGGGCTCCGGCTGCATGGGCCTCGGTAAGTCCGAACATCAGGTTGCACGCTGTCCTGCCATATCCGAACAGACGGCCAGTGAGCCTGGCTGCCATGGCCTTGGCGAGGGTACCGGCGGTGAGGAGCAATGCCAGGATGAGCAGCGTGTCGCTATGAGACAACGAACGCACGTCGATGAGCATACCTATCCCGATGAGGAAATAAGGAATGAAGAGGGCATTGCCCACAAACTCGATGCGGGTCGCCAAAGGCGACACGTGGGGGATGTATCGGCTCATGACCAGACCGGCCAGAAATGCCCCGAAGATGCCTTCCAGACCGATGAGCCTTGCAATGCCTCCGCAAAGGAACACCACGACCAGCACAAACGCAAAGAGAATGGTAGGCTCGGAGTTTCGGCGGAAAAAGAAACGGCAGCAGCGAGGCACAATCATGATGACGGCCGTGATGTAGATGGCCACACGCACAGTGAAATAGACCCAGAACAGGTTGCTGTCGTGACCTTGCAGCAGTCCGGATATGCCGGCCAGCACAAACAAGGCCAACAGAAGCGCTATCATGGTGGCAATGATGGATGCGACGACCATCGGATGCTTCTGGATGCCGTAACGGCTCACGATGGGGTAGCTCACCAACGTGTGCGACGACAGGATGCAAGCCACCAACAGCGAGGCCCAAGTGGAGAAGTGCAACACGTGCAATCCAATCAGCCATCCGGCAAGGAAAGGCAGCAGAAAGGTGGTCAGGCCAAACGCCACACCCTTCAGTTTTTGACGTTTCATGCCCTCCATGTCCATTTCCAGTCCGGCCAGAAACATGATGTAGTAGATGCCCACATTGCCGAATATCTCGAAGCTGG
>JAUNNV010000081.1 GCA_030531335.1 Bacteroidales bacterium | reverse complement strand
GGGTGGTCTGTGGGGCTATGTGGCTCTGAACGACGACTTCCAGACTGTTTATGGCTCGTACTTCTCGCACGAGAGCGAGACAGCCGGCTTGGGCGCGCTCATAGCCGATCGCAAGTTCCAGGAATCTTTCATTGGCAAGAAGGTGTTTGGCACCGACACCAAGAAAGTGGCACTGAAAGTGGTGAAGGCAGGCAAGGCCGGCAACGACAAGAATCTGGTGGATGGCATTACGGGTGCCACACTTACTTCGAATGGTGTGGCCGCAATGGTGACCGAGGGTCTGCAACGCTATGTGGATGCCTATACACCAAATAATAATGATTAAAGAAAAAGGAGGAAAGACAAATGAGTAAGTTGTTTTCTAAAGCCAATAAAGAGGCTTTGACAGGTCCTCTCAACCTGAATAACCCTGTCGTTGTACAGGTGTTGGGCATTTGTTCGGCACTGGCTGTCACATCGCAGTTGAAGCCTGCCATCGTGATGGGCTTGTCCGTAACCATCATCACTGCATTCTCGAACCTGGTCATCTCGCTGATTCGCAACACCATTCCCAACCGCATCCGTATCATCGTCCAGCTGGTGGTCGTAGCCGCTTTGGTTACCATCGTGGCTCAGGTGCTGAAGGCTTTTGCCTACGATGTGAGCGTTCAGTTGTCGGTATATGTAGGTCTGATCATTACCAACTGCATCCTGATGGGTCGTTTGGAGGCGTTTGCCATGATGAACGGCCCATGGGAGTCGTTTCTCGATGGTATAGGCAACGGTGTAGGCTATGCCATCGTGTTGGTGGTTGTCGGTTTCGTTCGTGAGCTGTTGGGCTCCGGTTGTCTGTTTGGCTTCCAGGTGGTGCCGCAGTGCATCTACGATTGGGGCTACATGAACAATGGCATGATGACCATGCCAGCCATGTCGTTGATTATCGTAGGATGTGTGTTGTGGGTTCATCGTTCTATCAACAAGGAAAACAAATAATAGGGAGATATACTTATGGAACATTTAATTAGCCTATTCGTACGGTCTATTTTCGTAGATAATATGATTTTCGCATTCTTCCTTGGTATGTGTTCTTATTTGGCCGTATCGAAGAATGTGAAGACAGCATTGGGCCTGGGCGTGGCAGTGACCTTTGTGTTGCTCATCACAGTGCCTGTGGATTATCTGTTGCAAGTGCATGTGCTCGATCCCATGGACTTGAGCTACCTGTCGTTCATTCTGTTCATCGCAATCATTGCGGGCATCGTGCAGATTGTGGAAATGTTTGTGGAGCGTTTCAGTCCCTCCCTGTATGCGTCGTTGGGCATATTCTTGCCGTTGATAGCCGTGAATTGTGCCATCATGGGTGCCTCGTTGTTCATGCAGCAGCGCATCCAGATGGATCCGACGGTGAACACCCAGGCCATCGCCAATGTGGGCGATGCGTTGGTGTATGCGCTTGGTTCGGGCATCGGCTGGCTGCTTGCCATTGTGGGACTGGCCGCTATCCGCGAGAAAATGGCATATACCGATGTGCCGAAGCCATTGCAGGGACTGGGCATTACGTTCATTACCGTCGGCCTGATGGCCATTGCGTTCATGTGCTTCTCTGGTTTGAAACTCTAATTGGAAAGGAATAAAGACAATGGATATGATTTTAATACTTAACAGCATTGGAGTGTTCCTTGGAATTATTCTTTTGCTTGTCATTATCCTGTTGGTGGCAAAAAAATATCTGACTCCTTCAGGAAAGGTTAAAGTGACTATCAATGGCGACAATGTGCTTGAGGTGGAGCAGGGTGCTTCGTTGCTGAGCACATTGGCCCAGAATGGTGTTTATCTGCCTTCGGCATGTGGCGGCAAGGGCTCGTGTGGACAATGCAAGTGTCAGGTGCTGGAAGGTGGCGGAGAGATTCTCGACTCCGAGAAAGGACATTTCACCCGCAAGCAACAAAAGGAACACTGGCGTCTGGGATGCCAGTGCAAGGTGAAGGGCGACCTTGGCATCAAGGTGCCCGAATCGGTGATGGGTGTGAAAGAGTGGGAGTGCACGGTTATTTCGAACCGCAACGTGGCCTCGTTCATCAAGGAGTTCAAGGTGGCCCTGCCTCCGGGCGAACACATGGATTTCATACCTGGCTCATACGCACAGATCGCCATTCCCGCTTACGACATCGACTACGACCGCGACATGGACAAGAGCCTCATAGGCGACCTGTACGTGCCGACATGGCAGAAGTTCGGCCTCTTCACCTTGAAACAGAAGAACACCGAACCCACCATCCGTGCATACTCCATGGCCAACTATCCCGATGAGGGCGACATCATCACGCTGACCGTCCGCATTGCCACTCCTCCGTTCAAGCCACGCCCCGAAGTGGGCTTCCAGAATGTGCCTTGTGGCATTGCCTCGACCTATATCTTCAGCTTGAAGCCGGGCGACAAGGTGAGGATGAGCGGTCCTTACGGCGAGTTCCATCCCGAATTCGACTCGAAGCGCGAAATGATTTGGGTGGGTGGCGGTGCCGGCATGGCTCCTTTGCGCGCGCAAATCATGCACATGCTCAAGACCCTCCACACCCGCGACCGACAGATGCACTATTTCTATGGCGCACGTGCCATCGACGAGGTGTTCTTCCTGAACGACTTCTTAGAGTTGGAGAAGGAATATCCCAACTTCCACTTCCATTTGGCTCTCGACCGTCCGGATCCGAAGGCCGATGGCATGGGCGTCAAATACACTGCCGGATTCGTGGCCCCGGTAATGGGAGATACCTATCTGAAGCAGCACGAGGCGCCGGAAGATGTGGAATACTACCTGTGCGGCCCTCCAATGATGTCGAAGACGGTACTCGACTTGCTGCACAGCCTGGGCGTCGAGGACGACATGATTCGTTTCGACAATTTCGGCTGATCCCCGTAGCCATGTTGTTTTTTCGGGGAAAGAGGTGCTGTTTCGCACCTCTTTTTTTGTGCCATCCATAAAAAAAGACTAATTTTGAGGCGTTATTTCCAAAAAGCAGCTTCTAATTGTTGAACCAACAAACATTTTTATCATGAAACGAACATTTTTGTCACTAATGTGTATGTTCACCTTGTCGGCGATGCTCTTCGCACAGCATGGCAAGGTGATTGAAAACTGTACGTTCCACAGCACAATCCTGAACATGGATCGTCCTTTTGCTGTTTATCTCCCTGCCGGTTACGACGAAAGCACCTGTAGCTATCCGGTGCTCTACCTGCTTCACGGAAGTGGCGACGACCACACCGGATGGGTGCAGTTCGGTCAGGTGGCCCACATTGCCGACAAGGCGATAGCCGAAGGCAAGGCCTGTCCGATGATTATCGTAATGCCCAACGGCGACGCGGTCCATAGAGGTTACTTCAATCTGTGGGATGGGTCGTACAACTACGAGGATTATTTCTTCAAGGAGTTGATACCCTACGTGGAAAAGAACTTCCGCACACGCACACAACGTCGTTATCGCGCCATCTCCGGCCTCTCGATGGGTGGCGGCGGCACATTGTACTACACGTTGCACCATCCGGAATTGTTTGCCGCGGCATGTCCGCTGAGCGGCGCATTGGGCGGATGGAACCTGAAGCGCATGGCAGAGACCGTGGACATGACGAAAATAAAGAAGGCCGATTTGGAAAAGTACAGCCGCACGCTGAACTCGCGCAACCTGATAGAGGACGCCACTCCGGAGCAGCTGAGACTCATCAAGAGCGTGCGTTGGTACATCAGTTGTGGCGACGACGATTTTCTCTATCGCGACAACTCCGAAATCCACATGCTCTTCCGCGAGAAGGAAATACCCCATGAGTATCGTGTGAAGGATGGAGCCCACACCTGGACATACTGGCGCATGGAGCTTGCAGAGGTGCTTCCTTTCATTACCCGTTCGTTCTGCCAATTCTAAGAAAAAACCTTTTAAAAACTTTAGTCATGATGAAAAAAACAAGAATCTTGGGAATCTCCGCGCTTGTCCTGTTGGCAGTCGCCATCGTAAGCTGTAGAAAAGACAACAAGGCAGGCGAGTCTGCCTGCAGCGAGGGCTCATGCCAGGGTGCATGTTGCCGGTTCGAGAAAAAACTTCCTGTCGGCGTTCAGCTCTACAGTGTGCGTACCGACCTCGAAAAGGATTTCTACGGCACCTTGAAAGCCGTGAAGGAAATGGGCTATGCCGGTGTGGAGTTCTATGGCGAGTTTTATGGCCACACACCCTTGGAGGTAAAGCGCATGTGCACGGAGTTGGGACTGATTCCTTTCTCAAGCCACGTCCCTTTTCAGGAAATGATCGACAACATCGACAAGGTCATTGCCGATTACACCGTGCTGGGCGTACAGTACATCGTGTTCCCCTATATGGACGAGGCAAGCCGTCCGGGTGTGGACCCGGAACAGTTTGGCAAGACGGTGGCAAGGCTGGGCGGGATTGGCGCCAAGGTGAAGGAGGCCGGTTTCCAACTGCTCTACCACAACCACGACTTCGAGTTTGTGAGGTTGGCCGACGGCACCGTGGGCTACGACTACATATTTGGCTCGAACGACCGTTCGAACCTGCAGCCCGAGCTCGACGTGTGTTGGTCGGACTATGCGGGGTTCAAGCCGGTGGAGGTGTTGGGCAAGTATGCCGGCAGCACACCCGTGGTACATTGCAAGGACTACTATCTGGAAGGCAAGCTGAAGTCGGCTCCCTACGCCCTGATAGGCGTCACCACCGACAATTCCATGAAGGATGAGGGTGGTTGGTTCGAGTATCGTCCTCTTGGCATGGGCCGGGTGGACATTCCAGCTGTCATCCGTGCAGCCATGGCAGGTGGTGCCCAGTGGCTCTGCGTGGAGCAAGACGAGCCTTGCCAAGGCATGGACCGTCTACAGGGAGTGCGGAAAAGCGCGGAGTACTTGCGCTCGTTGGGCTTGATGTAATCCGCCCATTGCAACCCACCTCCAAAACTCACGCAAAAAGGCATGGAGAGTTTTCTCCATGCCTTTTTTGGGTTCGCCCGGCACGAACGCACCCCTGATGGCTACAAGTTCCCCCCGCCACCCAAGGCAAGCATTCGTTGCTTACTCGATGGTGCAAGCGTAGCTTCCTGCATTTGGAGTAGCCTTGGCCACCAGACGTATGCGATAGATGCTGTCGTTCCAAGCCTTGTGTACTTTCGGATCCTGCAGGTCGGCCTTCTCCACCTCGCAATTGAATGTCTTGGTGTCGTAGGTGAATGTCAGCTTCTGATCCTCCACCTGAATGGTCACAATGCCGGGCTTGCTGCCATCGACCTTTCCCCAGGTCATGAAATTGAGCTCGTTGGCCACCTTCGCGTCTTTCAGGCTGAACTTGTCGTTGATTTTCAGGGTGCCGTTCTTGAGAGTGTAGGTGCGCAGCCATTGGTTGATGCCGGCTTCGGCCGGATAGGCTGTGGCCAGGTCGGTGGTAAAGGTCTTGCTGCGCTCGTTGAAGGAGGCGCTGGCCGTGCGATACTCGTTGCTGTGGCCCTGCATGAATCCGTTCACCTTAGGCACGGTGTGGTAGTCGCTCTGCACCACCCGGTAGTCGTAGCGCAGTTCCTCGCGGAAATAAGCGCGTGTGTAGGTGCCTGCTCCGAGGTCGATGAACATGGGCACATTGTTCTTGTAGAGGATGAACGAACCCAAGTCGCAATGATAGTGTCCTCCAATGTAATAACCACCCTTGGCTGCAAAAGTGAAACCAGACTTGGCATCGCGGATGTAGCATAGCTCGGTGTTGGGATACCAGGCGGTGGCGGGAGTCTGGCGTTGCGCCGAGGCTTGTGCGAACTCCTCACGCACCAGGCAGGTCTGGAGCGAGCGCGAGATGTCCTTCCCGGTAGGCATTGGCGAGGGGCCACGGTCGGCCTCCAGGAATGCGCCATAGCTCATCAGCTCTTGGCTGCCAACGGCCTTTCCGAAGCGGTAGGCCAACGACGGATTTCCACCGCCATGACTTGGAGCGTCGGAGAAGTTTACCACCCAACCCTTGCCGATGTAGGCACGCGAGATGTACTCACCCATGCGGCGGACGATAGGCTCCTTGAAGATGTTCACCTTGCCGGCTGTGGCATAGTCGAGGTGTTGCAGATAATCGTACAGCTTTCCGGGCGAGGCGTCCCAGTAGGAAGGGCCTTCCTCGCAGGCGCCGTCTTCCTGGAAATAGTCGATATATTTGTCCATGATTTGCATCGTGCGATAAACGCCACGGGCCAGGCGGTCGATGTCGTTCTCGACAAGCATGTAGCATGTAAGGGCATTGAAGCAGCTCCACGATGTCCAGTTGATGATTTGCATGCCCGGCTCATACTCATCGACCATCCAGAAAATGTGTGGGCCATCCACGATGGTGTCGAGAATACGGTGTTTCACCTCGTAGCGTATCCTGCGCGATATTTCAGGATCCACCTTGTCCATTTCCTTTCCGAGGAAGTAGTGTGTCCAGGCCATGATGGTGCCGATGTCGCCGGCGAAGATGTCGAACACGTCGGTGCCCATGGTCGGAAGCACCCGGCCGGAAGGTTGGTGGTCGGTGTGGGCAGCCAAGGCCCAGGTGGTCATTTCGCAGAAGTGGAACGTGCCATTGATGATTTGGTCGAGGAAACGGCCCTTGCCATCGGCAAGCTCGGCCATGATTAGGTCGCAGAGAGCCCTTTCGTTGCTGAAATATGGATTCTCCATGGTGCTACGGTCGCCCGTGCGTTCGAAGGCGAGGTAGTCGGAGGCCTTGATGGTAATCCATTCGAAGTCCAGGCATTTCTCGCCCCGTGCGATGTACTCTTGTTTCCAGTCGCCCAGCAACTTGTCCCAGCCGACACGGTCGGAGTAGTCGGGGTAGGGCACCCATTTTTGGTTCATCACCAACGATTGTTTCAGTTTCTGCAGGTCTGCCGTCTTTTGCAGCAGGTCGCGCTTGGTGTAGGCATTTGTCGTCATGACGATTCCAAGCAATGCCACGCACATTAGGAATACTTTTTTCATGTTGTTTTGGGTTGGTTAAAAAAAAAGAGAGAGATGTGTCCGTTTGGGTAGTACTATGTTTCGACAGGTTCAGCATGCCCCCCACCACCGGCTCTCCTTCTCCCCACCCTTTAGGGGGTTCGGGGAGAGGTGGGGCGTTTTTTGGGGTGGGCGTTCGCAAAGGTAGGCCAAGGAAACCATTTGTGCAAGGAAGCATGTCGGAAAGTGGCAGATGAAGAGCCCTGAACATGCGGAAGGAAAGGAAATGTAATGTGTGCAAGGCAAAAAGTTCGGGCAGGGCAATGGAAGGCACTACAAAAACAAATGAGGAAGAATTATTAAAGGCCATAACATCTCTTCAAGATGGACAAAATCCGATGACCGGACGTGGCCTGTGGGTTCGCCGGTTGCGTCTGTCGGAACATTTGGAGTTTTTTCGTATTGCGTCTGCCTTGAAGTTCTCCACATTGCGTTATTTACCAATGTTTTCCCCCGACTTTTTTTTAAAAACAGGAAGCAGCAGACAATCGTTTTGAAATGTTGGAATCCCGCCAGACGGAACTACAATCAAGGCTCCGACTTTTCTGAGTCGGAGCCTTGATTGTTAAAGCAATATGGACACACCATGAACTGTATGACGTTTCACAGATCCTAATTTTCAAAAGGTGCGTCGCACAAATGAGTTCTTATTCCTTTATAGGCTCGACACTCACTTTGATGGGATCAATGTTCGGCTGGATCTTGATGTACCCGGGATTCTGGTTGATGACACCGCCCGTGTTGGCCGTGATGGCGTTTTCGGGGATGGGCCACAGTACGTGGTGGTTGCTCAGCGTGTAGGTGTAGTATTTGGTTTTCACGCCCTTGTTGTAGAAATTGTTGTGTGTGTCCACCCAGTCGAAATAGAAGTTGTAGCCATGCTGTTTGTTATACTCACCCACCACATCGGGGCCGCTGAAATCGTCCAGCTTATACACGTGTCCACCAAACACCTCGCAAGGTTTACCCGTTCTGGCGAAAATGTAGGAGATACGGACTAATTCCACGTGGCGTGCTTCTTCGTAGTACAGCTCACGGGCACGTTCATCCACGATACTTCCAATGGTTATCTCGTCGGCGGTAAGGTCGTCGGCTCCCGACCGGCGACGCACGATGTTCAACATCTCGGCTGCGTTGGCGGGGTCGTTCATCCAGTAATAACATTCGGCCAAGAGCAGGTAAACCTCTGCGGAACGCATGATGTACATCGGGGCGTCACCACCTTTCAGGTCGCTCGGACTGTCAGGAAACTCATCGGGAATGAACAAACGATACCAAGGCCATGAGAACCACCAACGGATGGAATCACCAGCCGACAGATTGGTCGGTTTCTGCAAGGGCTGACGATAGTAGTTGGTGCCTGGCTTGTTGTAGTATAAGTCCTCCATGTAACGCCAGCTGTCCTTGTTGAAGCGTGAGCGTACGTCGTTGAGTTCCTTTTTGCCCCAAATGTCAAACTGGTAGTAGTTGGTCGGACGCACGGTACCGATGCCACGACCCACGTTGTTGTTGTTGTCGTAGATGGTGTTCACGTCGGCATTGTCAGCACCCTGCTGGCAGCCGGTCTTACCGTCGGGCGTGTTGATCTTTGCCCAATATGGCACGGCGTTACGCATGATTTGGCTTTTTTCGCGACCTTCCATCTGTGGCCATGACACAGCATAGTACAAACCTTCGGTGTTCGCGGGGCTTATCTTGCCTTCCGTACTAAACAGGTCGATCATCACATTCGGATGCTGTGCCTTGGCTGTGGAGAACGGTGCCGTCATCAATGGGTGTTTGGTCACGATCTCGTTGCCAACGTCAATGGCGCGTTTGAACTTGCCGTTGAGCATCAATATTTTCATCAGCACCAAGCCGGCGGCGCCCTTGTTGGGATAACCCAAATCCTTGCCGTCCTGCATCCACTTGTAGGCATATTCCATGTCCAGCTCCATCTGTTCCAACATGCTCCAACGGTCGTTTGAGTTGAAAGACACCTCCGGGGTGGTTATCTCATGGTCAATCCAAGGCACATCGCCAAACTGGCAGATGTTTTTCAGATAACGCCAGTCGCGGTGGAAATAAGCCATGCCACGAACTTCTTTTTCCTCTGCCTCTGAGGCGAAGGTCGCCTTGCCCATGCGGTTAAGTACGATGTTGGCGTATTTGATGCCGTAGAAGTTTTCCTGCCAATACCAACCCGTGCGGTCTTTGGTACCGTCGTTGCGAATGTTGGAAGGAGTGAGCTGGGTGTCGTAATCGCAAAGCGGACCGCTTTGGTCTGTCTGGCCACAAATGGCGATATCAGAAGCACGCATCTCGTGGATGATCGGCGCGCCATCGCCAAACATTTCGTGGTTGGAGTTACGGTTGCAGGCTGTCAAGGCCGACATCAGTCCTTCGTAGTTGATATAAGTGTTCTCCGGCGTGTAGATGGATGGGGATTTAGGCTCCAAAAAACTCTCGCTACACGAAGCCAGCGCCATCGTGCTTGCCAAGGCAACGCATACGACATTATGTTTTGTTTTCATTTTTCTGCAATTCATTTTTAAGGTCATTATAACGAGAAGTTAATGCCAAGGGCATAAGAACGGGACGTGTAGTCGCCACCTTCAGGGTCACCAGACTCAAAGCTGGAAACCACAAATGGGTTACGGACATTCAACGTCACGCGCATGTCGTTCACACAGAACTTGTTGGTGAGCTTGTTTGGCACATTGTAGCTGAGGCTGATGTTGTCCATACGCATGAACGACTTGTTCACATAATGGTTGCCCTTGTTGGTCGATTGCACGCGAGCGTACTTGTTGGTCGGGTTGTCCTTGGTCCAGCGTTCCAAGTCAAGTCCGGAATGGCGGTCGAGCAGACTGGTGATGTTGGCAGCCTTATTGAAAGTGTTCCATTGCCCCAGGCGTGCGTAGAGCAAGAACGACAGGGTAAAGTCCTTGAACAAAGTGAACTGGTTGCGCCAGTTTACGTAGAAGCGCGGAGTGGTGTACTTGTCGTAGAATATCTTGTCGGCGGTATTCAACTGTCCGTCTCCATTCTGGTCCACATATTTGAAGTCACCGGGCTGCAATCCGTACTTGGCGGCTTCGGCCTCCTCTCCCAATTGCCATACGCCGTCCATTTCGTAGTCATACAGTTCATTGGGGTCGTGTCCAATGTACCAACCATTGGTGGTGTCGTCGGCCTCGTGCTGGCCAATAACGTTGCCAGCCTCATCATAATCGTTCACCATATTGCCATAGAGCGAAAGGATTTTGCGTCGGTTGAAAGAGAAGTTGGCGCTTGAGGTCCATTTGAAATTCTTTTGTACAATGGGGTCACCCTCCAAAGAGATTTCCATACCATAATTACGCAGGCGGCCAAGGTTGTCCTTCACATTTTCGTAGCCAGTGATTTTCGGCAGTGAACGCGACACCAGCAGGTCGTTCGTCTTGCTCACGTAGCCCTCTACGGTAGCACGTAGGCGCGAGTTGAAGAAAGCCAGGTCCAAACCAATGTTGTAGGCT
>JAUNNV010000080.1 GCA_030531335.1 Bacteroidales bacterium | reverse complement strand
AGCTGTAGCAGTAAAAACAGAACCTTTTGGCATGTCGGCAATGTTGCTGAAGATGCCAGGGTTGACAGCTAAAATGTAAGCCATCGTAAGGAAAGTAGTGATACCGGCTACGATTTCAGTTCGCACGGTGTGTTTGGCTGGGTCGAAACCAAAAAGTTTTTGTAACATAAAATAAAATTTGAAGGGTTATAAAAATGTTTAATAGGTCAATGATGGTTGATAATTGTAGTGTTGATTACTCCGCATGAAGTGTATGGAAAGAATCACATGACAGAGGCATGCTGCTCATGGTGGAGTGATTGGACAGATGTTTTGTTATCATGATAATGATGGATTTCATGCGCAAAAATACAAAAAAAAGAAAAAAAAAGCATCTTTACACAATTTTTTTGATAACCATCTTTCATTTTGTCCTAATCAAGACAAATCGACCAAGCTTCTCGACAAGGACGGATATGTGCGAAGTGAATTTGTCATGCGGAATTAGCAGTAGAATGAACGCCGTTGGTTTTCAATTTACAGGATTGGAAAAAAAAAGGAATCTATTGGCATTAAAAACGGAAAATATTATTTTTGCAAAAATTATGTTTAAATTAGAGAAAATTTTACCAGTAGAAACAAAACAAAAAACCATGAAGCGCATACTGTCAATAGCGGCCTTGGCTGTGGTTTTATTCACTGCCTGCCATTCCACTACACAAACCGAAGTTATCAGCAAGGAGCCATCGTTGATTCTGCTAAACCGCAATGTGCTGGAGCGAGTGAAGCATGAGATAGCTCGTGGCGACATCGGACTGATGCCAGCTTACAAACAGCTGATAGCCGTAGCCGACACAATGCTTACGGCAGAACCCTTGTCGGTAACAATGAAAAAACAAACACCACCCTCGGGCGACATGCACGATTATGTGAGCCGTGGCCCGTACTGGTGGCCAAACCCCGACACCGCCGACGGATTGCCCTACATCCGCAAGGATGGCTTGCATAATCCGGAGTACTATGAGTTTACCGACCGGCTTTACATGGAGCGGACCACCGACATGGTGAGCAAACTGTCGTTGGCGTTTTATCTGTCGGGCGAGGAGAAGTATGCACGGCAAGCCGCCAACTTGCTGCGAGTGTGGTTCGTGAATCCAGAGACGCGCATGAATCCCAACCTGAACTATGCGCAGCAGATTCCAGGCATTTGCGACGGACGGGGTATCGGCATCATTGACAGCCGCTGCATAGCCAAGATGCTCGACTACGTCATCTTGTTGCAGGCTTCGCCCAGCTGGACAGAGGCCGATCGGACGGCATTTGCCCAGTGGATAGACGACTTTACCAACTGGCTTCTGACCAGCGAGAACGGAAGGGACGAGGCACGCCAGCACAACAACCATGGGACGTGGTATGACTTTCAGGTGACGGCACAAGCCTTGTTCTTGAACAGAAAGGACATAGCCAAGAAACAGATTGCCGAATCGACTCGTAACCGCATGGACAGCCAATTGGAGGCCGATGGAGAACAGCCTTTCGAGATAGCTCGCACACGTCCGTGGACTTACAGTACTTTCAACTTGCTGGCGTTCGTGCAGCAGGCGAAGATGGGCGAAAGGGTAGGGGTGAACCTTTGGGAATATGTGACCCCCAAGGGAGCTACGTTGCGCAAGGCCATTGAGTGGTACTTCCCCTTCTTGGAGGGCGAAAAGGACTTTGTGAAGGAGGAGATAACAGGCATACACGAAACGGCACCTTTGGCCGAGGTGCTGATGCAGACAAGCCGTTTCAACACGAAGTTGTACAGCAGACAGTTGGAAAATCTCACCAAGTTTGCCAACGACAACTTCGACTTACATGCTTCCACCTTGTCGCTGACCCTTCCTGTGATAGCAGGTCCTATCCTGTCGGATGCCGACTTTTTCGATGCCTTGAATCTGGACTATCCCGGTCTGGAGGCTGTGAAGCAGGCAGTGTCAGATGGCAACTACGACAAGGCCAAAACTGAATGGACCGCCTACCTGCGTGGCCGGACCAACGTGAAGTGGTATTTCGACTGGCATGACTTCGCCAAGGCAGAAACCCGTAATCCAGAGTTCGACAGCACGGAAGCCGACAAGGTGGCGAGCCGTTACATCACAGTATGCGCCATACCTCATCAGTTTGGTGCGGAAATAGACTGGAGCTTGAACCCAACTCCCAACAAATATTGCGAATGGACTTGGCAATTGGGGCGGCATCGCCAATGGCAAGACCTGCGCGAGGGCTATTGGGCCACGGGCGACGAACGATATGCACAGGCATGGGCTAACGAGTTGCGCAGTTGGTTGGTTCAAAGTCCGCTGATCGACTTTGAAGGGTCGGTGGACTATTCGCACTGGCGGACCATCGAGACGGGTATCCGCACGCTGTACGCCTGGTCGGATGCGTTCTTTGGCTTCCTGCCATCGAAGGCCTTCGACGACGAGCTGATGTTCTGGATGAGCAAATCGCTCTACGAACATGCCGTCCATATACGCCGTCATCACAAAAAGAACAACTGGTTTACGATGGAGATGAACGGACTGTTCCACATTTGCATGTTGATGCCCGAGTTCAGGCAGTCGGCCGCGTGGGCCGACTACGCCATCACGAAAATGTATGAGGACCAGCAGATTCAGTTCTATCCCGATGGCGCACAGATAGAGCTGACTCCACACTACCATGGTGTGTCAGTGACGAACTATTTTGAGATGGCAAGCATCGCCCGACTCAACGGTTACGTCATTCCTGCCGATTTCCTGAACGGCATGGAGGCTGCGCACCAGTGTTACATGAACATCTACATGCCCGATGGCTGTATGCCGTCGGTCAACGATTCGGGTTGGGGCGACAACAGCGGATTGTCGGAAAAAGCATTCAAGCGGAAGAGCGAGATATACTATGCCCGCGATTCGGGAAACGACGACATCCGCACCTATCTGGGCAACATCTACAAGATACTGCCCAACCGCAAGGACTTCCTCTATGTGGCCACACAGGGTGCGGAAGGCACGTATCCCGCATTCACTTCCACATGGATGCCCTGGGCAGGGTGGTACATCATGCGTTCGGGCTGGGGCTCGAAGGATTTGTACGCTTTCTACGAGGTAGGCCCTTACTCGGCAGCCCACTCGCACGAGGACAAGTTGTCGGTCATACTCCATGCCTACGGCAGTCGCTTGCTCACCGAGGCCGGCACATACTCCTACGACACCTCGGACATGCGGAAATACGTGTTGTCGGGGAGGGCACACAATGTGACCCGTGTTGACGGCAAGGACCAGAACCGCGCCGCCTTGCGAGACAATGACTTGATCAACCACAGCCGGAAGCCCTTGCCCAACCGTTGGGTCACTACCGAGGAATTTGACTTTGGAGAGGGGTGGTACGACGAGGGATTCGGTGCGAGAAACGACTCCACGGTGACCCAATACCGTGCGTTGGCCTTCATCCACAAGAAGTATTGGCTGCTGATAGATGTGTTTACTCCGACCGACACGGCGGAACATGAGTACCAGACATGGTTCCACCTGAACCAACCATCGGCACTGACCATGCAACACCCCTTTGGCGTAAGCACCGGCAATACGGATGCGCCGAACCTTAGTGTCTGTCCGTTGCGTAAGGATGCGCCCCGCATGGAAATCTGTTCAGGCCAGACCAAGCCGGAACTGATAGGGTGGGAGTCGAACAAACCCTGCGCTACGCCGACCTTTACTCGCCGACAAGCAGGCCAGTGCGTGGAGCCTTACTTGCTGTTCCCGACACCTGCAGGTGAGACTTTGTTGGTGAAGGCTGCGAAGATGGATGGAAACACCATGCGCATTGAATTTGAGGATGGCACTGCAGACACCGTAACATTCTCTTTGGAGGGTAACGCTATCAAGACCATGCAGGTAAATGGGAAAACAATGGTGGAGTGACAAACAAGAATCAATATCATACTCAATAAATCAAATGACATATAACATGAAAAAAGCATTATTCCTTGTGCTGTCGGCCATCTTCGTGCTGACGGCTTGTCAATCTGCTCCTAAAGCGGCCTCCACATCAGCCGATGAATCTCCGCTGATACTCCTGAACCGCAAGGTGCTGGAAAGGGTGAAACATGACATCGCACGTCAGAACCCCGACCTGATGCCTGCCTTCAACGCGTTGACAAAGGCTGCCGATGGGTATTTGCAAGAAGAACCGCTGTCGGTGATGATGAAAAAACAAACCGCACCTTCGGGTTCCAAGCACGACTACGTGAGCCGTGCTCCCTACTGGTGGCCCGATGCCAGCAAGGCAGACGGACTCCCTTACATACGCAAGGACGGAGAACGCAATCCAGAACTGGATGATTTTACGGATCATATCTATTTAAGTAAACTGTGCAACATGGTGAGCAAGTTGGCACTGGCTTATTACTTCACAGGCCGTGAGGCGTACGCCGAAAAAGCAGCTGTGATGCTCCGTACATGGTTCCTCGATGATGAAACCAAGATGAACCCAAACCTGAACTATGCACAGCAGATACCAGGTGTGACCGATGGACGAGGCATCGGCATCATAGAGACACCTTGCATCGCCGAAATGCTGGACTACGTTATCCTACTACAGGCATCGCCTGCATGGACAGAGGCCGACAACGCCGGCTTGAAAAACTGGATTGGTGAATATCTGGAATGGCTTGTCACCAGTAAGAATGGCAAGGATGAGGCTGCGGCAAAAAACAACCATGGCTCGTGCTACGACTATCAGGTGATGGTATATTCCATCTTTACCGAAAAAAAAGGCGAAGCCAGAAATCGACTTGAAAAGGTGACAAAGGCGCGTTTGGATAGCCAGTTGGCTGCCGATGGATTACAACCATTGGAGTATGAACGTACACGGCCTTGGCATTATTGCAGCGAGAACCTGATATGGTTCGCACAGATGGGGGTCATAGGTGAGCGGATAGGTGTGAACCTTTGGGAATATGTCACTCCGAAGGGTGCTTCCATCCGCAAGGCCATAGAATGGTTCTTCCCCTATCTGGATGGGACAAAGACTTTTGAGAAAAGCGACGTGACTGGCGTAGTCGAAACTAAGAATCTTGCCAAGGTGTTGCTGCTCTGCAATAGGATGGCTACCCTGAAGTACAAGGATGAGTTGGGGAAGCTGATGAAATATGGTAATGAGAAATTTGACTTACAGTCGTCAGTATGGCAACTTACGTTCCCCATTATTTATGGCCCGGTGCTTTCGGACGGCGACCTGTTCGATGAGTTGAACCTCGACTTTCCTGGCATGGAGGATGTGAAGAAGGCCGTGGTCGGGAACGACTACGATCAGGCACGCAAGGCACTTGCCGCTTATCTGCGTACCCGCAGCAACCACGCTTGGTTTTTCGACTGGAACGACTTCGGCAAGCCGGAGACTCGTGATGCCGACTACGACCGTTCGGAGTTGGAACCCGTGATGCGTCATTACTTCGGCGCATGCAGCATACCGATGCAGTTTGGCGACACCATCGACTGGAGCGTGAACGCCAGCGAGATAAAATATCAGGAATGGACTTGGCAGCTGAGCCGTCATCCCTATTGGGGAAAGATGGGCGAAGCCTATTGGGCAACCGGCGACGAGCAGTATGCACGGGAATGGGTGAAACAATTCCGCAGCTGGCAGGAGCAATGTCCTGTTCCCGACCATGAGGGAAGTCCACTTTATTCGCGTTGGCGTACGCTCGAAAGCGGCATTCGAACTTCGGGTGTATGGTTCAATGCCTTTTACCGTTTCCTGCCTTCCCCCACCTTTGATGATGAAAGTGTTGTGTGGTTCATGAAGTCGTGCTTCGAACATGCTGTGCATTTGCGCAAACATCACAAGAAGGGTAACTGGCTGACCCATGAAATGAATGGCTTGTTCAACATCGGTCAGGTGTTCCCTGAATTCAAGCAGTCGGCAGCGTGGAGCCAGTATGCCGCTGACAAACTGTATCGCGAACAGACAGAGCAGTTCTATCCTGACGGTTCCCAAAAGGAGTTGGCTCCCGGCTATCATGGCGTTTGCTTGGTATATATCAACGGACTGTACAACAGTGCCAACCTGTTTGGCTACAAGCTTCCCGACAACTACATTACGGACATTGAGCCGTTCTACGAGTACTATCAGAAAATCATGATGCCCGACGGCTGCACACCTGCCCTGAACGATGCAGGATGGAACGAGAGTCGTGGCTCTCTTGCAAAAGGTTATGAGTTGTTCCCCCAACGTGCCGATTTCCAATACTCGGCTACGGCAGGTAAGGAGGGTGTGAAGCCGGCCTACACCTCGGTGTGGATGCCTTGGGCAGGATGGTATGTGATGCGTACGGGATGGGGACCACACGACATGTATGCTCACTTTGAAGTGGGACCCTACAGCATCGGACACCAACACGAGGACAAGCTTTCGATCATTCTCCATGCCTATGGCAATCGCCTGCTCACCGAAGGGGGCGTATATGCCTACGACACCTCACAGTGGCGTAAATACATTCTGTCGGCACGCGCACACAATGTGACCCGAGTGGATGGCATGGATCAGAACCGTCGCGGCGTGATGAATGTGCCGGGTGTAAAGGAGATAGCCGTACCGCTCGACAATCGCTGGATAACCAACGATCGATTCGATTTCGGCGAGGGATGGTACGACGAAGGTTTTGGCGAGAACAACGACAAGACCGTGACGCAGTATCGTGCGTTGGCCTTCATCAAGAACAAATATTGGATTTTGTTCGACATCTTCACTCCAACCGACCAAAAAGAACATGAATACCAGACATGGTTCCATTTCGACACTTCAGAGCACACCACGTACGCCCCATTACGGGCAGTGGCCTCGAAGTATGCCGATGGTGAGCCCAACATCGTGATTTGCCAAACGCGCGAGGATGCCGCCGAGCTGAAGGTTGTGACGGGACAGGAACAACCTGAGGTGCAAGGATGGGTGCCGACAGGTGGCGCACAGAAATATGCTTGCCGACAGGTGGCTACACCTATTTTCACACGTCGCCAGGTCGGACAATGTGTGGAGCCTTACATTCTCTACCCAGTGAAAGCCGGTGAGAACCAGCCCATAGCTAAGGTGGAAATGAAGGATGAGACCATTCGACTGACCTACAAGGACGGCAAGATGGATGTAATCAAATACAACGTGTGTGGCAATTCATTGAAACTGTTGTCTGTAACCACAGATGGCAATACACTCGACATCCTAAAATGAATAAACAAACAAAAATATAAGTTATGAAGAAAGTACTATTGACATTGTTTATGCTTGCTGGTCTGTTGGCTTGCAAGGAAGCGCCAAAAGACCCGACACCGATCATTGAGAAACCTTTGATTCTCTTGAACCGCAGTGTGTTGGAACGAGTGAAACACGATATCGGTCGGCAGGATGCGGATGTGATGCCTGCTTATAACCAATTGTTGGAAACGGCGGAGAAAATGCTGGCCGAAGGCCCGTTCAGCGTGATGGATAAGAAACAGACTCCGCCTTCGGGCGACAAGCACGACTATGTGAGCCGTGGCCCGTATTGGTGGAAGAACCCCGACACCGCCGACGGCCTGCCTTATATCCGCAAGGACGGCGAGCGCAATCCGGAACTGGACGATTTTTCCGACCATATATATCTAAGTAAGGTGTGCTCGATGGTGACCAATCTGTCGTTGGCTTATTATTTCAGTGGCGACGAACGGTATGCCACCCATGCGGCATTGTTGCTCCGCACGTGGTTCCTTGACGAGGCAACCAGGATGAACCCCAACTTGAACTATGGCCAACAGATACCTGGCATCTGTGACGGACGAGGCATTGGCATTATAGAAACGCCTTGCATAGCCAAGATGCTCGATTATGAAATCCTGCTTCAAAGTTCGGAGGCATGGACCGAGGCCGACCACGACGGTTTCGCAAAATGGATAGCCGACTACAACGAATGGTTACAGACCAGCGACAACGGTAAAGACGAAGCTCGCCAACACAACAACCACGGCACGTGGTACGACTATCAGATTGTGGCATTCTCTATTTTTACCGGTCAGGGAGGCAATGCCACCCGACAACTGAAGGAGGTGACCATGCGACGCATGGACAGCCAGCTTGAAGCTAATGGTGAGCAACCTTTTGAAATGGCCCGCACGAAACCTTGGGGGTACTGCACCATGAACCTATATGGATTTGTGGATTTGGCCATTGTGGGAGAGCGCGTGGGAGTGAACCTGTGGGAATACACCACTCCCAAAGGTGCTACCCTGCGCAAGGCCATCGAATGGTTCTTCCCCTACATCGACGGTGTACAACCATTTCCGAAGGAAGAGCTGGGTGGCAAGCGCGGTGCAGGCAACTTGGTGGGCGTGCTGACATTGGCCAGCCGCATCGACACACGGAAGTACCGTCGAGCCATCGACAACGTGTTGAAATTCTGTGATGACGGCTACAACCTCAGCACATCCATGCTACAGCTTACCAACCCAATCATCGAGGGACCGATACTCTCCGATGAGGATTTGTTCGAGGCCATCAACCTCGACTATCCTGGTTTGGAGGCGGTGAAGAAAGCTGTTGCGGCCAAGGACTATACAACCGCAAAGAAGGCGTTTGTGGAGCACTTGCACACGCGCAACAACACACAATGGTTTTTCGACTGGCATGACTTTGACAAGGCTGCGACACGCGATGCAAATTTTGACACAGCGGCAGCCGACCAGGTAGTGAGCAACTATTTCGGAGCTTGCCGGGTGATGTACCAGTTTGGCGACACCATCGACTGGGGTGTCAATCCTACCTATAATAAATATTGCGAGTGGACTTGGCAGTTGAGCCGCCATCCTTACTGGAAGGAGTTGGGCAAAGCTTACTGGGCAACCGGCGACGAGAAATATGCCCAGGCATGGGTGAAACAGTTGCGTAGCTGGCTTATCCAATGTCCAGTGCCCGACTATTCGGCATCGCCCGACTATTCGCGCTGGCGCACCATCGAAGCCGGCATCCGAACGCTTTACGCATGGCCAGAGGCATTTTTCTATTTCCTCCCATCGAAATCGTTTGATGTGGAAACCACCATTTGGATGGTGAAATCGTTCTACGAGCACGGCATCCACCTGCGCAAATATCACCGTAAGAACAATTGGTTTGCCATGGAGATGAACGGACTGTTCCACATTGGCTTGTTGTTGCCAGAATTCAAGCTTTCGGAATACTGGTGCCGCTACGCATCGACGAAACTGTTTGAAGAGGAAAAGATTCAGTTCTATCCCGATGGCGCACAGATGGAGCTTGCCCCTGGCTATCACGGTGTTAGTATCGGTAGTATTCTGGGCATATACGACATTGCCAAGGTGAACAACTATCCGCTGCCCGAAGGGTATATCGAAGGGTTGACGGGACCATACGAATTTTATCAAAAAATCATGATGCCCGATGGCAGGATGCCTGCTGTGAACGATTCGGGTTTTGGCGATTGTCGTGGTCCATTGGCAAAAGGCTTCAGTTTGTTGCCCGGCCGCACTGACTTCCAGTATTCGGCCACAGCCGGCAAGGAAGGCATCATGCCCGCCTACACCTCGGTGTGGATGCCGTGGGCCGGTTGGTACATGATGCGTTCGGGCTGGGGGCCCGAGGATTTGTATGCACATTTCGAGGTAGGACCATTCTCGCCAGCTCATTCGCACGAGGACAAGCTGTCGTTCATGATTCATGCCTATGGCAAACGGTTGCTTACCGAAGGTGGCACTTATGATTACGACACCTCCGAGTGGCGCAAATATGTGTTGTCTGCTCGTGCCCACAACCTGAGCCGTGTGGATGGCAAGGACCAGAGCCGTCGTTCCATCCGGGGCAACGACCTCATCCTGCATAGCCAGGAACCCATGCCCAATCGTTGGATAACCAACGAGCAGTTCGATTTCGGCGAGGGATGGTACAACGAAGGCTTCGGCGATGATCATGATAACACAGTGACTCAATATCGTGCATTGGCATTCATCAAGAACAAATATTGGATTCTTTTCGACGTGTTCACTCCAACCGACCAAAAGGAACATGAATATCAGACATGGTTCCATTTCGACAATCCAGAATACACAGCGTATGCCCCATTGCGCGCAGTGGCTTCGAAATATGCCGATAATGAACCTAACATTGTGATTTACCAGACACGTGAGGATGCTGCTGAACTGAAGGTGGTGACAGGACAAGAAAAACCTGAAGTACAAGGTTGGGTGCCTGTAACAGGTTCTATCGTGTACGCTTGTCGCCCTGTGGCTACTCCGACCTTCACCCGTTGTCAGGTTGGACAATGTGTGGAGCCTTACATTCTCTACCCAGTGAAAGCAGGCGAGACCCAGCCTATCGTCAATGTGGAGAACAAAAATGGTGAGATACGCCTCACCTTCAAGGATGGCACGGTCGATATAATCAAGTATTCGGTGGAGGGAACCCAGTTGAAAACCCTGAATGTCAATACCGAAGGAAAAGAAATGAAGATTTTGGAATAA
>JAUNNV010000208.1 GCA_030531335.1 Bacteroidales bacterium | reverse complement strand
GAAAATATTAATGAACAATGAAAGTACTGATTGACAATGGACACGGTTGTGATACCGCAGGCAAATGCTCTCCCGACGGCACCCTTAGGGAGTATGCTTGGACGAGGGAGATTGCATCCCGACTGGTTGCAAAATTAAGAGAGCGAGGACTTGATGCAGAACGTATAGTGACGGAGGATACCGATGTTCCTCTCTCTACCCGATGCCGCAGGGTGAATGAAGTCTGCCAGCGGCTTGGCGCACAAAATGTGCTTTTGGTTTCCATCCACGTCAATGCCGCAGACGGCGATGGTGCGTGGTGTGATGCTTGCGGATGGTCGGGGTGGGTCTATACCCAGGCAGGCGAGCAAAGCCGGCGACTCGCCCGAATACTTCATGAGGAGGCGGTGCAACGAAACCTGCAAGGCAATCGTGCCGTGCCACCCGGCAGGTATTGGACGGCCGAGTTCTACATACTGAAGCATACGCATTGCCCTGCCGTCCTGACGGAGAACCTCTTTCAAGACAACAGGGAAGACGTGCGGTACCTGCTTTCAGAACAAGGCAAGGCAGCCATCGTGCAGCTCCATGTCGATGGCATCCTCAAATACCTCGGACGTTGAAAGGCACTCACCCTAAACGTGTTGACAGATACGTTGAATCGCGACCGATAATGAAGTACATCAAGAACTTTTAAACAACAAAGCCCATGCCTACATTTACTCCTGTTTCCTCAAAACGAAACAAGCCCGAACAACCAACGGTTGACGAAGTAAAATCTTCTTTGTTTGGCAATGACGGAGAAGGACAAAAAGGACCCAATAAGTTCATCGAAGATGACCCCAAATGGCGGCTTGAACAGATTATCCTCAACGAAAAGGTGCGCGAGACTATTCTCGATGTGATTATTTTTTGTCAAAACAAGGATAGACTAATCAAGGAATGGGGACTGAATAATTTCTTGAAAGGGAATTCTTCCATAGGAATAAACCTATATGGCGAACCTGGAACAGGCAAAACCATCACGGCGGAGGCAATTGCTCAGGCTCTTGGGAAGAAAATCATAAGAGTGGATTATTCGGAACTCCAAGACAGCAAGTGGGGACAGACTGAAAAGAACTTGTCACTGTTGTTCAAGAATGCGGAGGAGAACGGCAGTGTCATCTTCCTCGACGAGGCAGACGGACTGTTGGGAAAGCGTACGACCAACAGTTCGAATTCAAATACAGCCAATGAGATTAAGTCGCACCTATTGACATTGATCGACCGTTCGAACGTCATCATTGTTTATGCGACCAACCTATTCAAAAACTTTGATAGAGCATTTTTCCGCAGAATCCTATACCATGTCAAATATCCCCGGCCAAACAATGAAGAGTTAGTGGAACTTTGGAAGTTCCACCTTGGAGATCCGAAGATTCTTGAGCGGATGAATTTGTCATTCATCAAAGAAATCCCTAAAAACATGGATTCTTTTTCGTATGCAGAGATTGCACAACATTCTGTGGGGTTGGCAGGTGGAGATATTAAGAACATCACCTTGAAACTCTGTGTGAAAATTTGTGCGGGCAAGATTGCCGCCTTGAGCACTATTGATGTCAAGAACGAAATAGATACTTATAGACAATCCTCGGAGGACAGCAAGGGGACAGGTGCTCGCATAGTCCCCGATTCCGAACTGACAGATGAACAAAGAAAGGCATTAGAGGAAGAAAGAAAAGGTTGATACAAGTACAATCGTGCGTTATTTGTAAGAACAGTGGTGGATAATCAAAATCAAATAAATCCATAATAGTTGTTTACCTGAAATTTTTAATCGCAGAGTTATGTTGCTTACATGTTTGATTGCAGCCGCTTTCATCGGTGGAATAGTTGTTGGAGTTCTCATTAATGAAATCATGGACTGGGCGAAAGACGTGTTCAATAGTCTTTCAAATATGGTAAAAAAAGCGTGGGTATATATTCGACGTATTCCTGGAGGTATCAAAAAGATGATACGTTACATCAAGTATGGCGAGGTGGTAGAGACATCAGAGGTAGTAACTGTTTCTTGGGAAGAAGTTGTTCGAATGCATGAGGATGGAGAAATAGACGATGACACTTTCAATGCGCTTAAGGCTAGACAAGATAAAAAAATCGCAGAACTGAATCG
>JAUNNV010000079.1 GCA_030531335.1 Bacteroidales bacterium | reverse complement strand
ATTAATACCTGTAGTTCATCGAATGCTTACCCTTCAGATTCCACTTCGCGATGGACACCCTTGCCTTTGGCTATGTGATTCCCACTATTAGGGCTCACTCGGGACTAACACCCTTTAGACAATACTCATGCCGAGCGTACTACAAAAAAGAGGAGCATCATGTGATGCACCCTCTTTTTCCATTGTGTCTATCAACAAGAGTCATGCCTTTCAGTAATCCTCTTGCTCTGCAAAATCAATCACATTCTTACGTGTGGCCTGAACACGATTGTATTCTTCACGCGACATAACCATCAAACGGTCGAAATCGCGTTGGCCTGTACCCGCAGGAATCAAATGGCCACAGATAACATTCTCCTTCATGCCTTCGAGTTTGTCAACACGTCCGTTGATGGCTGCATCGTTCAGCACCTTAGTTGTTTCCTGGAAGGAGGCTGCCGACATGAAGCTGGTGGTGGCCAATGCCGCACGTGTGATGCCTTGCAAAATCTGGGTGGATGTGGCAGGCATCGCATCGCGAACCTGTACCAAACGAAGGTCGCGACGTTTCAGCATACTGTTTTCATCACGAAGTTTTCGAGCGGTGACAATCTGCCCCGCCTGAAGATTCTGGGAATCACCTGCATCGACCACAATTTTCTTGCCCCAAATACGGTCATTCTCTTCCATGAACGTCTGCTTGTCAACCATCTGTTGCTCCAAGAAACGAGTATCTCCAGGCTCGTCGATTTCAACCTTGCGCATCATCTGACGGACAATGATTTCGAAATGTTTGTCGTTGATCTTAACACCCTGCAGACGATAGACATCCTGTACCTCGTTCACGATATATTCCTGAACTGCCGTAGGGCCTTTGATGGTAAGAATGTCCGATGGAGTGATGGCTCCATCCGAAAGAGGCGTACCTGCACGGACATAGTCGTTCTCCTGAACCAAAATCTGCTTGGAAAGGTTGACCAAGTATTTCTTACTTTCACCCGTCTTGGATGTGACGATGATTTCGCGATTTCCACGTTTGATGCGCCCCATCGTAATCTCTCCATCGATTTCAGATACGACAGCAGGATTTGACGGATTACGGGCCTCAAAGAGTTCGGTTACACGCGGCAGACCGCCAGTGATGTCGCCAGCCTTACCAACCGAACGAGGTATCATGACCAACGTGTCGCCTGGCCGCAAGATCTGTCCGTCTTCTACCACCACATGGCCTCCCACTGGGAAGTTATAGGTACGGACAATTTCGCCCTCCTCATTGATGATATGTGCCGATGGCACTTTCGAACGATCCTTTGCCTCGATAACAATAATTTCGCGCAAGCCTGTCGATTCGTCGATTTCGGCCTTGAAGGTGACATTCTCGACCATATTCTCAAATTCGACCTTACCAGCGAGTTCCGTCATGATGACAGCGTTGAACGGATCCCAATCCGCAATACATGTTCCCTTCTTTACCTCCGACTGGTCTTCCACATAAAGGGTGGAGCCATAAGGGACATTGTAAGTGGAAAGAACAATGCCTGTGTGGACATCGACAAAGCGGACTTCAGCCAAACGGCCGACCACGATTTTCACGGGTTCACCCAACTTGTTGAATCCATCGACCGTACGTAATTCCTCGAATTCAACCCGTGAGTCGTTCTTCGCCTCGATCTTGGCATTCGACGAGATGTCGCCCGCGATACCACCAGCATGGAATGTTCGAAGTGTAAGCTGAGTGCCTGGTTCGCCAATCGACTGTGCAGCAATAACACCGACAGCCTCTCCCTTTTGTACCATACGACTGGTAGCCAAGTTGCGTCCGTAACATTTCGCACATACACCCTTCTTCGACTCACAAGTAAGTACCGAACGGATTTCGACACTCTCAATAGGGGAGTCCTCTATCTTCTGCGCAATCGACTCTGTTATTTCCTCACCAGCGGCCACCAAGAGCTCGCCTGTTTGAGGATGGATAATATCGTGTACGGAAACACGACCCAAGATGCGTTCGTAAAGCGTAGCCACGACCTGATCGTTGTTTTTCAGTGCTGTACAAACCAAGCCGCGCAACGTGCCACAGTCCTCCTCGTTGATGATAACATCGTGCGACACATCCACCAAACGACGAGTCAGATAACCAGCATCCGCCGTCTTCAAGGCAGTATCGGCAAGACCCTTACGTGCGCCGTGAGTGGAGATAAAGTATTCAAGCACAGACATTCCTTCCTTGAAGTTGGAAAGAATCGGGTTCTCGATGATTTGTGCGCCTTCGGCTCCCGCTTTCTGAGGTTTTGCCATCAGACCACGCATACCCGACAGCTGCGCAATCTGCTCTTTCGAACCACGAGCACCAGAGTCGAGCATCATAAACACGGAGTTGAATCCTTGGTTGTCGCTCTTGATGGTTTTATAAAGCACATCCGACAATTGGGCATTGATTTTCGACCATACGTCGATGACCTGATTGTAACGGTCTTTGTCGGTGATGAAGCCTAAAGTGTACTGGGAAAGAATTTCATCGACTTGTTCGTTACCTTCTTTTATCAGTTGTTCCTTTTCCTTAGGAATGATGATGTCGCCTAAGTTGAATGACAATCCTCCTCTGAATGACATGTGATATCCCAGGTTTTTGATACCATCCAAAAACTCGCAAGCACGAGCCATACCCACTTTCTTGATGACATTGCTGATAATGTCTCGAAGGGTACGCTTTGATATTTCAATGTTCAAGTAGCCACATTCCTGAGGAACCATTTCGTTCACAATGACACGACCGACAGAGGTTTCAGGTATGAGCTTCTCGACTACACATCCGTTCTCGTCAAAATCCTTCACACGCACACTGACTACGGCGTGAATATCCACCTTGCCTTCGTTAAAAGCAATCAATGCTTCCTCCGGACTGTAAAAAATGAGTCCTTCGCCCTTCACCTTCTCGATATAGTTGCCTTCTGCGTCCTTAATGGAGCGGCGGAGCTTAGTGATGTAATACAAGCCGAGCACCATATCCTGTGCAGGCACTGTAATAGGCGCGCCATTGGCAGGATTAAGAATGTTGTGAGACTGGAGCATCAATATCTGAGCTTCAAGAATAGCCTCATTGCTCAATGGAAGGTGAACGGCCATTTGGTCGCCATCGAAATCGGCATTGAATGCGGTACAGGCCAATGGGTGCAATTGGATGGCCTTTCCCTCAATCATACGAGGTTGGAATGCTTGGATACCCAGACGGTGCAATGTCGGTGCACGGTTGAGCAATACAGGATGTCCTTTCATCACATATTCCAGGATATCCCAAATTACAGGTTCCTTCCTATCAACAATCTTCTTCGCTGATTTCACTGTCTTCACAATTCCACGTTCAATCAATTTACGGATAATGAACGGCTTGTACAATTCTGCAGCCATGAGTTTTGGCAAGCCGCACTCGCCCATCTTCAGCTCAGGCCCCACAACAATTACCGAACGTGCGGAATAATCGACACGTTTACCCAACAAATTCTGGCGGAAGCGTCCCTGCTTTCCTTTCAGGCTATCCGACAAAGATTTCAGTGGACGATTTGCTTCCGATTTCACCGCACTCGACTTGCGTGAATTGTCGAGTAACGAATCAACCGCTTCCTGAAGCATACGTTTTTCGTTACGAAGAATAACTTCAGGTGCCTTGATTTCGATGAGTCGTTTCAGTCGGTTATTACGAATGATGACGCGGCGATAAAGGTCGTTCAAGTCTGAAGTGGCAAAACGTCCGCCATCCAATGGCACCAACGGACGGAGTTCTGGAGGCGTGACAGGAAGAATACGCAGAATCATCCATTCCGGTTTGTTACGTTCGCGCGATGCACGGAATGACTCAACAACCTGCAAACGCTTCAACGCTTCCGTCTTGCGTTGTTGCGAGCTGTCAGTGTCAGCACGATGACGAAGCTCATACGACAGGGAATCGAGGTCGATAGCCTTCAACAAGTCGTAGATAGCCTCGGCACCCATTTTTGCAATAAACTTGTTCGGATCAGAATCCTCCAAGAAATCATTGTCCTTGGGGATTCTCTCCTCAATGGCCATGTAATCTTCTTCAGAGAGCAAATCATATTTATGGAACACGCCATCCTCTATACCTCGCGAGTCGTTTTGATCGACAGGGCCAAACACACCCGGCTGAATCACGATGTAACGTTCGTAATAGATGACCGCATCAAGTTTTTTGGAAGGAAGCCCCAACAAATAACCAATCTTGTTGGGCATGGAACGGAAATACCAGATGTGAGCTACCGGCACAACCAATTTGATATGACCAGTACGTTCACGACGTACTTTCTTCTCGGTTACCTCAACCTTACAACGGTCGCAAACGATTCCCTTATAACGAATACTTTTGTATTTACCACAATGGCATTCGTAATCCTTCACCGGTCCGAAAATCTGTTCGCAGAACAGACCATCGCGCTCTGGTTTATACGTACGATAGTTGATGGTCTCAGGTTTGGTAACTTCGCCACGCGAAGATTCTTGAATTTCTTCAGGAGATGCCAAACCAATGGAAATCTTCGAGAAATTACTCTTTATCTTATTTTCTTTTTTAATAAAAGCCATGTTACTGTATGTATTGTAAAGAGTTATACGTTGTTATTCAAGGTTTACACTCAAGCCTAATCCTCTCAACTCGTGTAGGAGCACATTCAGCGATTCGGGAATACCAGGAGTCGGCATAGGCTCGCCCTTCACGATAGCCTCATAGGCTTTCGAACGGCCTACAACATCATCCGACTTGATTGTCAGAATCTCTTGGAGCACATGAGCGGCACCAAATGCCTCAAGAGCCCAGACTTCCATTTCTCCGAAACGCTGGCCACCAAACTGTGCCTTACCACCCAAAGGTTGCTGTGTAATCAGTGAGTATGGGCCGATGGAACGCGCATGCATCTTATCTTCAACCATGTGACCCAGTTTCAGCATATAAGTGACACCTACAGTTGCCTCTTGGTCGAAAGGCTCACCGGTACCACCATCATACAACTTTGTTTTACAATAACGTGGCAACCCTGCCTTGTCAGTCCACTTGTCAATGTCCTCCATTGTGGCACCGTCGAAGATTGGGGTGGCGAATTTCACACCAAGCTCTTTTCCTGCCCGTCCCAGGACAGCCTCGAAAATCTGACCAATGTTCATTCGGGAAGGCACGCCCAATGGGTTGAGAACGATATCTACGGGAGTTCCATCGGCCAAGAACGGCATGTCTTCCTGACGTACAACCTTTGACACGATACCTTTGTTTCCATGACGACCTGCCATCTTATCACCCACACCTATTTTGCGCTTCTTGGCTATATATACCTTTGCCATCTGAATGATACCTGAAGGCAACTCGTCGCCAATGGTCAATGCAAACTTCTGTCGTTTCAGAACTGCTTCCAATTCCTTGCACTTCTTCAGATAATTCATTACCAAGTCATGAATCATGTCATTCTTATGAGCATCATTCGTCCATTTATTGAGCTGCACGACTGTATAGTCAAGACTTTCCAAATCGCGTTTTGTAAACTTGGCTCCGCGATTGATTACTTCAGTACCAATGTAATCCTTGACACCCATCGAGGTCTTTCCCGATGTCAGCACGAGCAGTTTATCTATCAATATGGCTTTTAGCTCTGCTACTTGCTTTTCGAAATTTTCCTGATATTTTGGGAGGATCTGCTTGTCGGCATTCTTTTCGGAGCGAGTTTTTATCGCACGAGAATACAAGCGACTACCTATGACAACGCCACTCAATGAAGGAGTTGCCTTCAACGATGCATCTTTCACATCGCCAGCCTTGTCACCAAAGATGGCTCGAAGCAGTTTTTCCTCAGGGGAAGGATCCGATTCTCCCTTAGGGGTAATCTTGCCGATAAGAATATCGCCTGGTTCAATGCGAGCACCAATACGAACGATACCGTTCTCGTCCAAGTCCTTTGTCGCCTCCTCGCTGACATTAGGGATGTCCGAAGTCAGTTCCTCCATGCCACGACGTGTTTCGCGTACTTCCAGCACATACTCGTCCACATGTACGGATGTCATCAAGTCTTCCTTAACCAGACGTTCGTTCACCACGATGGCATCCTCATAGTTATATCCTTTCCAAGGCATATAAGCCACCAGCAGGTTCTTTCCAAGGGCCAACTCACCATCTGCAGTAGAATAACCTTCCGTCAGAATCTGGCCTTTTTCCACTCTGTCCCCTTTACGACAAATAGGATGCAGGTCGATGGTCATGTTCTGGTTTGTCTTTTGGAATTTAGGAATGGTGTATTCTTTAGTGGCCGAGGTGAAGCTGACAAATTCCTCATCGGCAGTCCTGTCGTAAGTAATGCGGATGGTTGTCGCATCAACGAAATCGACGACACCGGTTCCTTCCGCCACGATCTGTGTACGAGAGTCCTCAACCAACTGTGCCTCTATACCGGTACCGACAATTGGTGTTTCCGTCTTTAACAAAGGTACAGCCTGACGCATCATGTTCGATCCCATCAATGCGCGGTGAGCGTCATCGTGTTCCAAAAATGGAATCAATGCGGCAGCAATGGATGCTATCTGTTGTGGAGCAACGTCCATCAACTGAACTTCGGCAGGCTCAACAACCGGATAATCAGCATCGCGACGAGTCTTGACTTTCGAACGAACGAAAGTACCATCATCATTCAATGGAGCATTGCCTTGTGCGATGATTTGGTTCTCTTCTTCTTCGGCCGTGAAATATTTGATGCCATCTGGCGACAAATCGACCCTTGCATTCTCTACCTTGCGATAAGGTGTCTCAATGAATCCAAGCCCGTCGATTTTTGCATATACACACAACGATGAAATCAAACCGATGTTCGGGCCTTCAGGAGTCTCAATGGGACACAAGCGTCCATAATGGGTGTAGTGCACGTCACGTACCTCAAAGCCTGCACGTTCCCTCGACAGTCCTCCAGGACCTAATGCAGACAAACGGCGTTTGTGAGTAACCTCGGCCAAAGGATTCGTTTGATCCATGAACTGCGAAAGCGCATTAGTACCAAAGAAAGTATTGATGACCGATGAAACGGTCTTGGCGTTGATGAGGTCGATTGGTGTAAATACCTCATTGTCGCGAACGTTCATCCGTTCACGAATGGTGCGAGCCATACGAGCCAAACCAATGGCAAACTGGTTGGACAACTGTTCGCCTACGGTGCGTACACGCCGGTTGCTCAAGTTATCGATATCATCGACATCTGCATGAGAATTTATCAGCTCTATCAGATACTTAATGATTTCAATAATATCAGTCTTTGTCAGCACTTTCACATCCGAATCGATAGACAGGTTCAGTTTCTTATTGATTCTGAATCGTCCGACCTCGCCCAAATCGTAACGTTTTTCTGAGAAGAACAGGTTATTGATAACCTCACGCGCACTTGCATCATCGGCAGGGTCGGCATTGCGTAGCTGACGATAAATATAGAGAACAGCCTCTTTTTCCGAGTTGCTCGGATCCTTTTGTAATGTATTGAATATGATAGAGAAATCCGATGTGGAATTGATATCCTTATGAATAAGAATACTATCCACATTGGCTTCAACAATTTCGTTCAAATTGTTTTCGTCAAGAAGAGTTTCGCGTTCCACAATCACTTCATGACGTTCTATTGATACAACTTCACCAGTATCTTCATCGACAAAGTCCTCAGTCCATGCTTTTAGGACTCTGGCAGCCAATTTCTTGCCGACAAACGATTGCAAGTTTTCCTTATTCACCCGAACATCCTCTGCCAGATCGAAAATCTGAAGAATATCCTTATCGTTTTCAAAACCGATTGCACGTAGTAATGTGGTGACAGGTAACTTTTTCTTGCGATCGATGTACGCATACATCACATTATTGATGTCTGTAGCAAATTCAATCCATGAGCCCTTGAAAGGAATAATACGAGCCGAATAGAGTTTTGTGCCATTCGTATGGACACTTTGCCCGAAGAACACACCTGGAGAGCGGTGCAACTGCGACACGACAACTCGTTCGGCACCATTGATGACGAAAGTACCCGAAGGGGTCATATAGGGGATAGGACCCAAATATACATCTTGGATGACGGTATCAAAATCCTCATGGTCAGGATCCGTACAAAACAGCTTTAATTTGGCTTTCAATGGTACACTATACGTCAGTCCTCTTTCCAGACATTCAGCAATTGAATAAAGTGGCTCGTCAATGTAATAGTCGAGAAATTCTAAGACAAAGTTGTTACGTGTGTCGGTGATAGGGAAATTCTCCGAAAAAACCTTGAACAAGCCGTCGTTCTTTCTGTTTTCGGGAGAAGTATCCAATTGCAGGAAATCTCTAAAAGATTTCAACTGTACTTCCAGGAAATCCGGATAAGGCATCGGATTCTTTATGGAAGCGAAACTAATTCTTGGGTTTTTTTGTTTTAAAGACATTAATATCAATATTAGAAATAGTAATGATATACATAGACACAAAAAGGTTAAGAATCCCTACTGAGGATTCTTAACCGGTCTAACCTAAAGAATGGTTATATTACTTGAGTTCAACTTCAGCACCAGCAGCCTCCAAAGTCTTCTTCAGAGATTCAGCTTCGTCCTTCGACAAACCTTCTTTTACCTTGCTTGGAGCTCCGTCAACCAATTCCTTAGCTTCCTTCAAGCCAAGTCCACAAGCTTCCTTAACGGCCTTTACAACCTGCAACTTTGCAGAGCCACTACTCTTCAAGATAACATCAAAAGATGTCTTTTCCTCTACTACCTCAGCAGCAACTGCAGGACCAGCTGCAACAGCTGCAGCTGCAGCTGCGGGTTCAATACCATATTCATCCTTCAGGATGTTTGCCAATTCGCTAACTTCTTTAACTGTCAAGTTCACCAGTTCTTCAGCAAGTGCTTTCAAATCTGCCATTTTCGTATAATTTTAATTGTTATTACTTTTTTGTTATGATTTATTTATTCGGGACGCTCTTCCAGAGTTTTCAAAATCCCATGGATAGTATTACCACCTGATTGCAGAGCAGAGATAACATTCTTGGCTGGAGACTGCAACAAAGCAATGACATCGGCAATAAGTTCGTTCTTACTCTTAATATTAACCAAAGCATCGAGTTGATCCGCTCCTACATAAAAACTTTCTTCGGCGTATGCAGCCTTCAATGCAGGAACACCAGCTTTCAAGTAATCCTTATCCTTCAGCAACTTTGCTGGAGCATTAGCCGTATCGCAAAGCAATAAAGCAGTCGTACCCTTCAAAGAGCCATACAATGGAGAATAATCTACATCATCAATGCTCATAAGTGCCTTGTGAAGCAACGAGTTCTTCACAACCACCATCTTAATGTTGGCCTTAAAGCATTTTCTGCGTAAACTGCTTGTAGCAGCTGCATTCATTGATTCTGTATTGACGATGTAAAAATGTCCGTATTGCTTCAATACATCAGCCAATTGGCCAATAACAATTCCTTTATCATGACATTTTCGGATTAGTTTTCAACAACACTCTTTGGATCAACCTTTACACCCTTACTCATGGTAGATGAAAGATAAATACTCTTTACATAGGTACCCTTAGCAGCAGATGGCTTCAATTTCATGATTGTGGCCATGAACTCTTTTGCATTGCCATAAATTTGCTCGGGAGTAAAAGACACCTTGCCGATAGAAGTATGTACAATACCTGTCTTGTCAACCTTGAAATCAATTTTACCTTGCTTGATTTCCTTTACGGCTTTTGCGACATCCATAGTCACTGTACCGCTCTTTGGATTAGGCATCAATCCACGAGGACCGAGGATACGACCCAAAGCACCTATCTTACCCATGATGGAAGGCATCGTGATGATAACATCAACATCTGTCCAACCACCCTTTATTTTCTCAACATATTCGTCAAGACCTACATAATCTGCACCAGCTTCCTTAGCAGCAGCTTCAGCATCAGGTGTACAAAGACACAACACACGTACTTGCTTGCCAGTACCGTTCGGGAGTGAAACAACGCCACGAACCATCTGATTAGCTTTACGAGGATCGACGCCCAAACGTACATCAATATCCACAGAGGCATCGAACTTAGTAAAAGTAATCTCCTTTACCAATTGTGAAGCCTCTTTAAGTGAGTATGCCTTCCCTGCTTCAACTTTCTGGGCAGCCAACTTCTGATTTTTTGTCAGTTTACTCATTGTAATTGAAGTTTATTAGTTATTAGTCGGGAATTCTCCTTTTACAGCAATACCCATGCTTCGAGCTGTACCTGCTACCATACGCATTGCAGATTCTACGGTGAAACAGTTCAAATCGACCATCTTATCCTCAGCGATTGTACGAATCTGATCCCAAGTCAACTGTGCAATTTTCTTTCGGTTTGGTTCACCCGAACCTGACTTTGTTTTTGAAGCCTCCAACAACTGAATTGCTACAGGAGGAGTTTTGATTACAAAATCAAAAGACTTGTCAGAATAATAAGTGATAATAACAGGTAAAATCTTGCCTGCTTTATCCTGAGTTCTGGCGTTGAACTGCTTGCAAAACTCCATGATGTTAATACCCTTAGAACCCAAGGCTGGTCCTACAGG
>JAUNNV010000078.1 GCA_030531335.1 Bacteroidales bacterium | reverse complement strand
GCCTTTTATTTCAGGTAGTTACGCTATCTCTTGTTAACTTGCGAAACTTGAATAAAACGTATTATGAGCTTGCACAATGAGCACCATCTATCCAAAGAACAAACAAGAACTTCGTCAATGGTTCATTGAGAATGTTTCAGCAGAGAAAGAAGTATTCGTCCGCTGTATTCGTAAGGAACATGACGAAATTATTTCCTACCTCGATGTGGTGGAAGAAGCGCTGTGCTTTGGATGGATTGACTCTGTAACAAAAAGCAACCCTGATGGTGAAGGTTACTTCCAAAGACTTTCGCCAAGGCGCAAAGGCTCTTATTGGACGGAACTCAACAAAGAACGGTGCCGAAGGCTCATCAAACTGGGCTTGATGACACCAACTGGCAAGAAAGTACTCCCATCATTAGCCAAGAACTCTTTCAAGCCAGAGCAATGGGTAATAGATGCTATCAAAGCAGACAAACAAGCGTGAAAAAATCATCGTCAGTTCCATCCTCTCTACGTGCGAGTGCGTCTGTATAAATATGATTGCGGTGATGTGCCTCGCATACAGCATTTCGTGAAGGCACATAACTTTGCCGCGACTATTGGAGTGGCAGAAGACATAGACGATGAAACAAAATGCTTCAAGCAGCGGTAGTCGGAATTATGAAACAGGATCATGATGACCATAGCCTCAGCATCTGACATCGTCGAATCGCGATGGTATTTGCGCTTTTGGGGGATAGAATTGTCCTCAACAACATATTTTCCCATCATGCGATTAAAAACTTTGCAAAATACATCTGCCATAAAGAAATTTTCCGTAATTTTGTCTTCGGTGAACATCGCGAATATTGTTTGTACTACTTTGCAATTTAGCACTATAAAGGTACGATGGTTTTCGCCATTCACCAAAATTACAGGTACTTATATTTCGTCGAACTCACGTTATTTAATTTGTACAAATGAGAAAATTAGTTGTCGCTATTATGATAGCATTATTTGGTACGGTGGGATATGCCCAAGAACAAGGACAGGCGACTGGTTCGGGACAGGCAAGAATCAAGTTCGATAAGGTGAAGCACAATTTCGGCACATTCTACGATTCTTCGCCCAAGGTGAGTTGTGTGTTTCATTTCACGAACGAGGGCGATGGATTGTTGGTCATCCATCAGGCCATCTCGTCGTGTGGATGCACCGTGCCCGATTTCCCGATGGAACCTATCAAGCCTGGCGATGGGGGCGACATTACCGTCACCTACGATGGCACTGGCCGCTTTCCCGGACATTTCAGGAAAACCGTGTCCATCCGCACCAACAGCAAGAACGAGTTGGTGAGGCTGACCATTGAGGGCACCATGGAACCCGCTGCCGCAGAACCAAAGTAAAAATTATCATAACCGAATCATCTCATGGAAGAAACAAAAAAAGAAGTAGGTCTGCCCGAAAACGCATTCCGACGACTCAAGCCTGGCGAAACATACCAACCGTTGATGTCGCCAAGTCAAAATTATCCCGAAGTAAACATTTGGTCCGTTTCGTGGGGCATCGTCATGGCCGTGCTCTTTTCAGCCGCTGCCGCCTATCTCGGACTGAAAGTCGGACAGGTGTTCGAAGCGGCCATTCCCATTGCCATCATCGCAGTGGGTGTGTCGAGTGCGGCCAAGCGCAGGAGCGCTTTGGGCGAGAACATCATCATCCAGTCCATCGGAGCCTGCTCCGGTGTGATTGTGGCAGGAGCCATCTTTACATTGCCCGCACTCTACATTCTGAAAGACAAATATCCGGAAATGTCGGTCAATTTCATGCAGATGTTCATCAGCTCTCTGTTGGGAGGTGTGTTGGGTATCTTGTTTCTCATTCCTTTCCGTAAATATTTCGTACACGACAAGCATGGCGAATATCCTTTCCCCGAGGCTACTGCCAGCACACAGGTATTAGTGTCGGGCGAGAAAGGCGGCAGTCAGGCCAAGCCTTTGCTCGTTGCCGGCTTGGTGGGTGGCCTTTACGACTTCATCGTGGCTACTTTTGGTTGGTGGAACGAAAATGTCACCACACGGATGTGCGAATGGGGTACTCTGATGGCCGACAAGGCAAAGGTGGTGCTCAAGCTGAACACCGGGGCGGCAGTGTTGGGGCTCGGTTATATCGTGGGATTGAAATATGCTTCGATTATTTGCGCAGGATCGCTGCTTGTGTGGCTGATTATTGTGCCGGGCATCCATTTGCTGTTTGGCGACACCGTTCTCAACGCATGGAATCCAGCCATCACGGACACAGTAAGCCAAATGAGCCCGGAACAGATTTTCAAGGAGTATGCCAAGAGCATTGGCATTGGCGGCATCGCCATGGCTGGTATCATAGGCATTGCGCGTTCGTGGGGCATCATCAAGGGTGCTATTTCACTGGCCTCGAAAGAGATTGGAGGAAAGAAAACGACCGAAAAACCTCTTCGCACCCAACGCGACCTGTCCATGAAGGTCATCGCGTTTGGCAGTATCTTCGCATTGCTTGCCACGCTGTTGTTCTTCTACTTCGATGTCATGAGCTTCAATGTGCTTCACACCGTCATTGCCATTCTTCTGGTCGCAGGCATTGCTTTTCTGTTTACCACTGTGGCGGCCAATGCCATTGCCATAGTCGGAACCAATCCTGTGTCGGGCATGACATTGATGACCCTTATCCTGGCATCGGTGGTAATGGTGGCTGTCGGACTGAAAGGCCCTTCGGGCATGGTGGCGGCACTCATCATGGGTGGTGTGGTCTGTACGGCACTTTCCATGGCCGGAGGTTTCATCACCGACTTGAAAATAGGCTACTGGCTTGGTTCGACCCCAGCTAAACAAGAGACATGGAAGTTCTTAGGCACGCTGGTGTCGGCTGCCACGGTTGGCGGCGTCATTATGGTGATGGACAAAAGCTACGGATTCGCATCCGGTGCCCTTGCTGCTCCTCAGGCCAATGCCATGGCTGCTGTCATCGACCCACTCATGAACGGTGTGGGTGCTCCCTGGCTCCTTTATGGCATTGGCGCAGTCCTGGCCTTGGCACTCACCTATTTCAAGGTTCCCGCACTTGCTTTTGCCTTGGGTATGTTCATCCCACTCGAACTCAACCTCCCTTTGGTAGTCGGTGGAGCCATCAACTGGTACGTGTCGTCGCGGTCGTCGGATGAAAGCGTCAATAAGGCACGGAATGAGAAAGGCACGTTGTTGGCTTCCGGCTTCATTGCCGGTGGAGCTCTCATGGGCGTGGTCAGTGCGGCCATGCGCTTTGGCGGCATCAATCTCATCAACGATTCATGGCTGTCGAATCCGTTGAGCGAGTTGTTGTCGCTTCTGGCTTACGTCTGCTTGATTATGTTCATTGTCAAGGCTTCGATGAAGGTCTCAAGACAATAGATGTATGCGAGAAACATAAAATCCCTAAAAAAAACGGTGCCGAGACGTGCGGCATCGTTTTTTTTATTATCTTTGCGCCGCCAATACGGGTTATTGGCACAAAATTCAAATCATTCATTTATTAAACAACAAACAAATGGCAACAAAAATCAGATTGCAGCGTAACGGTCGTAAGAACTACGCTTTCTATGCTATCGTTATTGCTGATGCAAGAGCTCCACGTGATGGTAAATTTACTGAAAAGATTGGCACTTACAATCCCAACACCAATCCTGCCACAGTGGATTTGAATTTCGAACGCGCAATGTATTGGGTCGGCGTTGGTGCACAGCCTACCGACACTGTACGCAACATCCTCTCGCGCGAAGGTGTCTATCTGAAGAAACACCTCATGGGTGGTGTCGCTAAGGGTGCTTTTTCGGAGGAGGTAGCCGAACAGAAGTTCAACGCTTGGAAGAACGACAAGCAGAAAGGACTTGAAGCTATCGCAAGCAAGATGGCTGCCGACAAGAAAGCCAACGAAAAGGCTCGTCTGGATGCTGAAAAGTTGGTAAACGAAGCCATTGCACAGAAGGTGGCTGAAAAGAAAGCCGCCGAGGCTGCCGCAAAAGCCGAAGCCGAGGCTGCTGCAAAAGCAGAGGAAGCTGCCGCTGAGGCTCCGGCAACAGAAGCTCCGGCTGCCGAAGCTTAAAGACAAGGTTCCTGAGATTCCAAACAAGGGTGTGTCGGTTTCGACGCACCCTTGTTTGTTTTCCCTCGACAGATTTCCTCTTCGACCCTTCTACAAACTCAGGATGGGCGAAACTCGGAAGCATGTCTGCGTGCGTTGTGTCAATGGTTGGCTGTTTGTCGCACCAACGCTTGTATTGGGCATACCGATACAGCACATCCACTACAAACTGGCAGGTGTAAGTGTTGCAAAATAACGACACATTGTCCTCCCACATCAACGAGTCGCGTTTCGACAAGGTTGTCTGGTGCTGCGCCTTGATGATATTGCCCGGGCCTGTGTTGAAAGCAGCGACGACAAATTTCAACCGCTCCTCCTCGTCGATGATGTACGAGAACATACGAAACAACTTTTTCACCAGGACGGCACCCGAATGGATGTTGGTAGATGCGTCCAGCAGGTCGGGTTTCCTGTCGCCGAGTGGTTGTGCATGGATAGGCTTGATTTGCATCAATCCCTGCGCCCCCTTTCGCGAAACGGCCATCGAGTCGAACCTTGATTCGGTATAAGCCAAGGCGGCCAGCAGCCGCCAGTCGAGTTGCTGCGCCGAGGCGTATGCCACGAACAGGCTGTCGAACGGCGAGATGACTCCTCGCTGCCTGTCAATCAGTGCGGTGCGTTGGATCCGGGTGGCCCGCTCCGTTTCGTTATACACATCGAGTGCAGGGTGGAGTCGTTGCCAACGAAGCATTCTTTGCCATAACCTGTCTGCAATGGGTGCCGTGTCGGGTTGCCATATATCGGTGTTGGGTCGCAACAGCAACCCACACCCTACGACGGCCACAATGACAGAAAACACAACGATGAGACAGGCTGAGCGCATTTGGATGATTTCGAACTATGAGTTAAGATCATTCGCTTCGCGAATCCATGCGGCGGCCGACGCATCGCTTGGCATGTGCCAGCCACACCGGGGCGACAGGCTGACGGGGGTGGCCTGTGGGCCGTCGGGCATACACGAACGCTTGAACTGTTGCGTGAAGAACCTTCGGCAGAACACTGTGAGCCAATGTTTGATTGTGTCGTTGGAATATCGTGACCCGAACACTTGGGTGGCAAGTTGGTAGATGTGGCGCGGACAGTGTTTGTTTCGCACCAGATGCCAGATGAAAAAGTCGTGGAGCTCGTAGGGTCCCACCAACGACTCTGTCTGTTGCCTAATGTTGCCCTGTTCGTCGGTGGGGGTCAGTTCGGGGCTGATGGGTGTCGCCACGATGTCGTTCAGGGTGTACCTCACTGTCAAATCGTCGGAGTCGGAGGCTATCTGCCCGACGATGTGCTGCATCATGGTTTTCGGGATGCTTGCATTGACGCTGTAGTTCGACATGTGGTCGCCGTTATAGGTGGCCCAGCCAAGGGCAAGCTCGCTCAAGTCGCCCGTCCCTACCACCAACGCCCCTTCCTGGTTGGCCACGTCCATGAGTATTTGCGTACGCTCGCGTGCCTGTGCGTTTTCGTAGGTCACATCGTGCGTGCCGATATCGTGCCCGATGTCGGCATAATGTTGCAGACAGGCCTTGCGGATGCTTATTTCCCTTATGGTCACACCCAAAGCCTTCATGAGAGTCATCGCATTCCGATAGGTGCGGTCGGAGGTGCCGAATCCCGGCATCGTGATGCCGATGATTTGTTGCCTGCGATAACCCATTTTGTCGAAGGTCCGCACGCTCACGAGCAGGGCCAATGTTGAGTCGAGTCCGCCCGAGATGCCTACCACCACCTTCTGCGCGCGGGTGTGCAAGAGTCGTTTTGCCAATCCGGCCACCTGTATGTTTACCGCCTCCTCGCACCAGGCTCCTATCCTTTCGGGTTGAGGCAGGAAGGGAGTGGGTGTGATGCAGTCGTATGCAGCGTGGATGGAACAGATGGGGGGATACTTGTTGACAACCGCATTGCCGGTCACACGACATTCCGCCACGACCAACTGTTCCTCAAAGCTGAACGGCACGGCATCGGCCACACACTTGCCATGGTCGAAAACCATGGCCTCGCCAGGATAGACCACATCGGTGGTCGATTCGCCAAAGCCACACGAAGCCAAGGCATAGATGCAGGAGGCCGAACGTTTCGACACCTCCTCGCGCAAGGCCTCCTCATGTCCCGCGCAAGCGGTTTCGGCGCAAAGGTGCAACACCACGGCAGCATCCGTTTCGGCCTGTTGGCAACCTACGACGATGTGGCATTTCGTACCGCCCACGACAACGTCGCCACCCGTCGTCCTGAACAGATGAGTGATTTCTCCATTGCAAATCGTTGCCACACAATTGTCGTACCCTCCCTCTGGACGGCTCATGGGCAGACCCACAACGAGGGTCGTAGTGGTCGATGCGGTGTGTGCGGCAATGTCGGCCAGCACCTCCTGGGCTTTTCGGAGCAAAAGCTCCTGCTCGAAAAGGACACCACACGAGCAACCGCTGATGCACAATTCGGGCAACAACAACACGTCGGCTCCTTCGGCCGCCGCCTTTCCAAACATTCCAACGATGGCGTCGCCATTGTACCGACAATCGGCAACCGACACTTTCGGTATGCCTACGGCAATCTTTATTTGTTTTGGTTCCATATCCTTTTTCCTTTAATCCTTAGTTCTATTAAAACATGAAATCCAGACATTTCCTAAAATGTCTGGATTCGAATGGTGACTCATATAGGATTCAAACCTATAACCTCTTGATCCGTAGTCAAGTGCTCTATTCAATTGAGCTAATGAGCCATGCTTTCCTTTCCGATTGCGGTGCAAAGGTACGGCTTTTTTTTGAACGGACAAATTTTTCGGGTACTTTTTTCCCAATTTCTATCGTTTTTTATGCGGCCGCCCTCTGTTCTCATCATAAACCTACGCCAATAAGCACACGCCGGATGACTTATGCCGACTGGTAGGGCAGGCCGTCAAAAAAAAGGGACACATCTCAAGCCCTTCAACTTGCCTTTTGGTTCTTGCCTCAGTCGCATCATCATGTTTCTTGCGGCAACGTGGATTTTGTGAATCTCACATGACTGTAGGCATTGTGGCAGCGAGCCGCACAATGTGGGGGACGATGTGTCGGCGCAGCGCCCCGAAATTGGGCAGGTGGGTGCCAGGGTACCAATAGGCCCGCCCCAGGTAATGCGCCTCGAACACGTCGTGGCAGTGGATGAGCTCGTCGTGGGTGGCAAACAAGCCTGTGGTGCGGCCGATTTCCTCAGGGTCGAGGTTGTCGTATTCGGTGAGTTCGAGCTCGCGGTATGCGTCGCATTGGGCGGCTGTGACCTCGAAGGTGGTCGCGCCATCCTTCCGGGGCGACAGGTAGGCATTGGTGCCTAAGCGGGTGCGCAGGAAGGTGGATACGTGGAGGTCGGGATTGATGAGCACCTTGGGAAGTCCACGGAGTTTCTGTGCCCAGAAACCTCCCAACGAAAGACCTACTACCACGTCGGGGCGGAAGTCGCGGCAGTGGCGGGTGAGCATGGCCAAAGCCTCGTGAGGCTCGATGGGCACATCGGGGGCGAGGACTTCGCAGGGGCGGCAGAGGATGCGGAGCGCGTCGGCTGCCTTGTAGGCTCCGGAGGAAGCGAATCCGTGGATGAATAGTATTCTCATTGTGGTGGTATTTGTGAGTATGTCCGTAAACGGGAGGCAAAATTAGGCAAAATGCGTGGATTGCAAATCGTCGAACGTAAAAAAAGAGGTGCGACACGCCGAATGTCATCAAGTTTTGTTACTTTTGTTGGCAAAACGACGGAGAAAACACTTGAAGTACGAAACACCATGAAATGTTTGAATTGCGACACGACATACGAGGGGAACTTCTGCCCTAAGTGCGGACAGAAGGCATCGACCGCCCGTTTTCTGCCCAAGGAGATGCTGTTGAGCGTGGTTACATCCTTGATAGGTGGCGACAACAAGCTTTTCATTACCTGCAAGGGACTCCTGACACGCCCCGGCCACATGGTGCGCGAATACCTGCTTGGCAAACGTGTGAGCTACTACGCACCCATACCCTCGTTGCTGTTTCTGGTGGCGGTGTATGCCATTGTCACCTATGCCATGGCCGATACCGTCTCGCCCTTCGACTTGCTGAAACTGAAGTTGGATGAGAACGACGTCGCGACCGATTCGGCCCAGCAGTTCATCCTCGTCTATCGAGCCATCACCGAAAACAAGGTGTATTTCGCCCTCTACTCGGTGTTGCTGAGCCTGTTGCCCTATTGGCTCATATTCAGGCGACACAAGATTGCACGTCCGGATGGATCGTCGGAACCATTGAACGTGGCCGAACACTTCTTCACCTTGGTGTATCAGACATGCTTCAACATGCTGTTGGCATTTGCCTTGCTCCCGTTCAGTGTCGTTCCTGGCAGTGAGGTATGGACCACGAGGCTGTGCCTCGTCATGCCCACCGTCTATTGCATCATACTCTACAAGCAGATTTGCTCCATCAGTTGGATTCGTAGCACCCTGCTCAACCTGCTTTGCGTCGTAAGCACCGTGCTCCTGTCGCTTGTGGGGCTGTTGCTCACATTCGGCCTGCTATACGGATATGATTATGCAAAATAAGAGGCGACCCAAACTTGAACCAATCGACAAACAACAACTTCTATGGCAGACAATAAAAAAGAACTGGAACGCACGGAACTGCACCGCACCATCTGGGCCATTGCCGACGAAATGCGGGGCAGCGTGGATGGCTGGGACTTCAAGCAATACATCCTCGGTATGCTCTTCTACCGTTACATCAGCGAGAACATCACCAACTACATCAACCGTGGCGAGTGGGAGAGCGGCAACACCGGCTTCGACTATGCCGCCCTCGACGACGCCGAAGCCGAGAAGGCTCGTGAGGAAATGGTTGGCGTGAAGGGCTTCTTCATCCTGCCGAGCCAGCTTTTCCGCAACGTGTGCAAGGTGTGCGACAAGGACGACAACCTCAATGAGACCCTTGAAAGAATCTTTGTGGCCATAGAGGCCAGTGCCAAGGGTACCGCCAGCGAGGACGACCTCAAAGGGCTGTTTGCCGACCTCGACGTGAACTCCAACAAGCTGGGGGCTACCGTGGTCAAGAGGAACGAGCGACTGGTGAAACTGCTTCGCGGCATTCAGCAGATGCAGTTGGGCGATTACCAAGACAACACCATCGACACTTTCGGCGACGCCTACGAGTACCTCATGGCCATGTACGCCTCCAACGCCGGCAAGAGCGGAGGCGAGTTCTTCACTCCACAAGAGGTGTCGGAGCTGCTTACCAGACTTGCCACACTGGGCAAGACGGAAGTCAACAAGGTGTATGACCCTGCCTGCGGATCCGGCTCCCTGCTGCTGAAGGCGGCCAAGCTGCTGGGCAAGGAGAATGTGCGACAAGGGTTCTATGGCCAGGAAATCAACCTCACCACATACAACCTTTGTCGCATCAACATGTTCCTCCACGACATCGACTATGACAAGTTCGACATTGCTTGCGAGGACACATTGCTCAGTCCTATGCATTGGGATGATGAGCCATTTGAAGTGATTGTCAGCAACCCACCATACTCTATCAAGTGGAAGGGCGATGATGACATTACTCTTATAAATGACCCAAGGTATGCACCTGCTGGTGTGCTGGCTCCTAAGAGCAAGGCTGACCTTGCTTTCATCATGCACTCACTGGCTTGGCTTGCTACCAATGGCACAGCCAGCATTGTATGCTTCCCTGGTGTGATGTATCGCGGTGGTGCAGAGAAGAAGATAAGACAATATCTCATTGACAACAACTATGTGGATTGCATCATCCAACTGCCAGACAACCTTTTCTTTGGAACATCCATCGCTACTTGCATAATGGTATTGAAGAAGGCAAAGAAGGACAACTCAACCCTCTTCATAGATGCCAGCAAGGAGTGTGTGAAGATTACCAATAACAACAAACTGACCCCAGAGAATATCAGTCATATAGTGCAGATGTTTGCAGACAGAGCAGATGTGCAGTATCAGTGTAAGTTGGTTAGCAACGACACCATAGCAGAGGGTGATTACAATCTCTCTGTGTCATCATACGTGGAACAAGAGGACACAAGGGAGAAGGTTGATATTGTGGAACTGAATGCAAGGCTGGAAAAGATAGTTGCTCATGAAAATGAGTTGAGAACCCAGATTGATGCCATCATTAAGAGTTTGTAGGTATGAGCAAGTTAGATGAACTGATACAACAATACTGTCCAGAGGGGGTGGAATACGTTAGGCTGGGGGATGTGTGTAGGATATTCTCTGGCAAGAACAAACAGAAAAACAAAGAAGGAGCATACCCAGTATATGGTTCAACAGGCATTATTGCTTATAGTGATGAATACAAATATGACAAGACACTTATTTTAGTAGCAAGAGTTGGAGCAAATGCAGGATACACACATATTTCAAAAGGTCAATATGATGTGTCAGATAATACTTTAATCATTGATGTCAATGACAATATACAACTCTGGTTTATCTATTATCTTCTTGTAAACATCAGACTAAATCAATATGCCAAGGGAGGTGGGCAACCTCTTATAACAGCAGGTCAAATAAAGGAGATATCCATCCCCCTACCTCCTCTCCCCATCCAAGAGGAAATAGTAAGGATATTAGATACATTTACAGAA
>JAUNNV010000207.1 GCA_030531335.1 Bacteroidales bacterium | reverse complement strand
AGACAAGCCACGGCTTTGCCACAAACGAGGCTGTGATGATAGGAGTAGAGACGAGAACTTCGTCGCCTATACGCATCATCCGCGACGCAGAAACGCTTGCTCACGTGCGCATAAACGGCTTATATCCATGCGGCGAAGGTGCCGGATATGCTGGCGGAATCGTGTCTGCAGCCATAGATGGCGAGCGCTGTGCCGATGCCCTTGCCAATCAGTTCGGGACAGAAAATTAAGATTCCTTACAAAAAAATTGCTACACATAGCGGTTATAACGCAAACTTTTTGTAACTTTGTGCCCAAAGTCTATATATACTTATTATGATATACTACTTTTCAGGAACAGGCAACTCACGCTGGGCTGCAGAATATCTGGCCAAAGCGACTAACGACAAACTTACGAACATTGCCGACGTGATGACCGCAGACAACCATCACGTGGCAGAACGCGACAACGACAATGTGGTCGGTTTTGTATTTCCAGTGCATGGCTGGATGCCTCCACGCATAGTCAGAGACTTCATAAAGTTGCTAAACATACACAACGCATCGCACTGCTACACCTATTGCCTAATGACCGCAGGCGACAATATTGGCGAGGCGATGACCCTGATGCGTGAAGACTTGACGAAAGTAGGCATGCACCTCGATGCAGCATTCTCGCTCATCATGCCTGAAAGCTACGTATGTCTGCCAGGGTTTAATGTTGACGACAAGAACAAGGAGAGTTGGAAACTGTCGCAGGCAAAACGCGACATTGAGATTATCTCCGAATACGTAATACACAAGAGAAAAGGCGTGGAACAGGTAACAAAAGGTCCTGTGCCTTGGATACTGACACACATACTCGGCGAGCCGTTCAATAGCCTGTTCATATCCGACAAGCCTTTCAAGGTCAATGAATCACTCTGTGCAAAGTGTGGCAAATGTGCCACCGTGTGCCCAGTAAAGAACATTATAGGCGGCAACGGAATCGCTCCTAAATGGAAAAAGGATGGAACATGCACCAACTGCATGGCATGTTACCACAACTGCCCGAAGCACGCAATCAATCATCGTACGACAAAAAACAAAGGCCAGTACGTTTGTCCGTTAAAAGTTGAAGCATGAAAAAGTTATTCATATTTATATATGCATTGCTTTGCGTGATAAGCATGCACGCAAGTAAAGCCGACCCTGAGCCGCAGACAATAAGGCAAAGCGATGGAAGTTTCATCACCGTGATAGCACATGGCGATGAGTTTGGTAACTACGTCACAGCGCTCGACGGTGCTCTCTTGGTCGCAGAAAATGAAGTATTTTACATTGCCGAAACCACAAGCGATGGCACTTTGAAATCATCAGGCGTGCTTGCACATGAGATAGGTCAGCGCACTCAAAAGGAGAAGGATCTGATTGCAAAGCAAGACCTCAACCTCTTTGCCACGCAGTTTGAGGCAAGCGTTAGCATGAGGAAGAAAGAATCATCGATTCCATCAGGATATTTCCCTCATATAGGAACGCCGAAGACTCTCGTTGTTTTGGTCGAGTTTCAGGATTCAACATTTAGATGGAACAACTCAAAAGAGATTTTCGATGAATACCTCAATGCCGAGACACTCGACCCAGAACTTGCTGATGGAACTTTAGCCATGAACTATAAAAGCGTTGCCGAATACTTCAATGAAATGAGTTTCGGTCAATTTAGACCACAGTTTGACGTTGTGGGACCTATTAAGATGCCGAAAGCATTGAAATCGTATGGTGCAGGCAATGATAACGTAAGTCTCATTGTCACAGACGCAATGACACTTATAAAAGACAGTGCTGACCTCAAGCAATATGACCAGAACAACGACGGTTACATTGACTTAGTATATTTCATCTGCGCAAGTTATAGCCAGAGTTCAAACTCTAGCGTGACAGAATTAATTTGGCCAAAGGTCACAACATGCACATACGATACTGGTCAGGGTGTGAAGACTCAAAAGATTGGACTAAGCTGTGAACTCAACAAAAAGCCATCCACCTTCCCTACCCCACATGTCGCTGGCATTGGACTGTTTTGCCATGAATTCTCACACACGCTTGGCATGCCCGACCTTTACGCCACAGCTAACCCAGCGAAGATGCTCAACCAGACCTACGAATACTGGGACTTGATGGACGGAGGCGAATACACCAAGAACGGAAACTATC
>JAUNNV010000077.1 GCA_030531335.1 Bacteroidales bacterium | reverse complement strand
GACAGCATGCATTTCTTGTAAGGGTCACAATTGTAAGCCAAGACTCAAAAGGTTCAATCTGTAACCCAAACGTTTGAGATATACGTTTCTTTATCTTCTTATTCTTGATGTTGTTGTATATGTTGGTGATTATTCCAAAAGGTAATATCTCAGAAAGAATCCATGCAGGAGGATATGGATCTGAGTAAGTTGTCTTAAAATGTACAATGAAATCTTCGCGAGATCTTCGGAGTTCATTGTTGATTAAGTCCATAGTCTTGTTGAATTTTGCAATGTTGGTGAAGTTCGAGGCGTCTGTCATCCAGAACGGATCTCCTGTCATATCACTACCAACATTGACAATTGTACTGCGTACGGCAATCTCGATTTTCTCAATCTCATTGAACATAAACAAGCGGAGCTTTTTATCAAACCGATAAAGCATCATTACCTTTTCAAATGATGCTCCACGCTTGTATAGATGCAATGATTTAGGCATCTTTAGTAGTGGATGCATATATGCAGACAAACGGTAATATCCGATATGTACAAGGTATCGTTCTGCGTTTGCACTATTATGTATTGATAGACCTCTATAGATTAGCAAAGACACAATGTCTTGGGGATTGGTATAACCTTTGCCAAATGGAATTGTTGTTGCCATGAGTCGAATATATAAAAAAACGACCCGCACATTTGAGCATCGTTGAGAGGCTTGGCGGGTTCTAGTGTTGCAAAGGTATGAAGATTTCTTCATTTGCGCAAACTTTTTCAAATAAAAATGCAGTTTTGGATGCCATTTTTAGCAATTTTAAAAGAAAATGACGGTCTAAGAAGCTGTTTTGAAATGTTCCAATTAATCTTTCATAAAATTTTTAATCGAACATTTCAAAACAGCTTCTTACTGGGCTCTAATTTTTTTTTAGAGCCCAGTAACTGTTTCGTTAGAGGCCAGTAATTTTTTTTTAGAGGCCAGAAAAAAACAGCCGGATGCCGCGTGAGAATCCGTGTTGGGATTTGTTACTCTTTGAAGTTCTTGTCGTCGATGACATTGCCATCAGCATCTGTAATGCGCCAATGGGTGATGTTGCGTTTGTCAGAAGTGATGCTGACGCCACATTTGGTGACCTTTCGACCGTCGGCGCTCCACTGGATGGCATAATCCTTTTCGTCTATCTGGGCCAGTGCCGTTTCCACTGTGTCGTCAACCTTCAGCTCCATGACAAACACATCGTTGTCGGTCTGCACAACAACATCGGCGCGACCGAGAACGCTCTTTACCTCGACATCGACCTTGGTGTTGAGCAGGGAGAATACGAGATAGAAGAGCAGCTTGTAGAAATTCTCACGCCCTTCCTTCTTGTCCCACTCTTCCTTTGTGATGATATCGTATGGTATTCCGGCGATATAGGCACGAAGGCAGAGGAGTGCCTGGGACAGGTTGCCCTCATATATGGCCTCTGCCATGCCAATCATCAACCCGTCATTATCCAGGGAGGTTCGCTTCAGGAGAATGGGCATGATACATTCAGCCATGCCACAACGGACTTCTTTGTTCGGGAATCTCAAGGTGTATGTCCTGGTGTGTTGGTTGTAGCTGCCTATGCTTAGATAGCCACTCTGATAGAGTAATGGTATCGGGGTGGCGGCATCCTCGCACGGAATATCGAATTGCGTGGCACTCAGCTTGATTCCATCGTAGTTTGGAACATTCTCTATAGGGAAGCCTTCCAGATAATTCAGCAGAGACAACGATGTGCCTGCCTCGAACCAGAAGTCGTTGGGTTTCTTGTCGTTGAAGCATTTCAAAAGACTGAATGGAGCATACACGTCGTGACTGTTGTCGCTGAAGTGATAGCCATCATATTGTCTCTTCAACAAGCTGTATGCTCTCTCCGTGCTTACTCCGATGTGTTGTGCGAACTCTTCCACGCAAGGTCGGAGCACGGTGTCGAGCTCTTCCTGTGTGATGCCGCAAAGTCCTGAATACTCGTCGATCATTGAAATGTTGTTCAGGTTGTTGAGCTCGGAGAAAATGCTGAGTTGCGAGAATTTGGTAATGCCTGTGATGAACACAAAGCGAATGTATGCACCTTCATCTTTCAAGACTTGATAGAACTCGCGCAGAAGGTTGCGCATGTCATTGAGATTCTTGTGCTCATGAAGCAGACGGGTAATGGGCGAGTCGTATTCGTCGAGGATGATGACAACCTGTTTGCCTGTTGTCTTGTTGGCACGGTGAATCAAGCCACGGAACCTCGCACCGGGTGTCTGCTCTGTCTCGTCACGGCCAAATTCCATTTCGTATGTATGGATGAGATTCTCCAACTTTCCTTTTGCCTCGGCAATGGTGCAGTTCTTCAATCCGCTCATGATGAAATGGAACACCGGGTATTTGTCCCATTGTTTCTCCAGTCGTGCAATCTTCAATCCATCGAACAGTTCCTGCTTGCCGTCAAAGTATGCATGTAGGGTGTTGCACAGAAGAGACTTGCCAAACCTGCGGGGACGGGCAAGGAACACGTAGCTGTAGTTGCTGACAAGGTTGAAAATCATGTCTGTCTTGTCAACATACACTTTTCCCTGTCTTCTGATAGTCTCGAACTGGTCGATATCTACTGGATATGAAAACTTATTCGGCATACTCTTTTCGGATGTGAACGAACAAAATTTGCTTTGCAAGGTTATGAAAAAATATTGGATTCCTGGCAAAAACCGCTCTGCAATGTGGAGATTTTTATGAAACTTTATGATTTGTGACGTTATTACGCAACTGGCATTTCCTACAGGATCGGCCCGAATCCGCCATTTCGTCACGAAAACCGGGTATTTCGTGGAATATGCGTCGGAAAATTTGGAGAAGCGCGAAGCGCCGCCATATCTTTGCGAAAGAAAACAAAAACAGCTTCTAAAACCCCAAAAACCGCGTAATTATGAATCAGAAGAAAATCCCGATGCCGATGCTGCTGCTTGCAGGCCTCCTGTTGGTGGCCGCTCCACAGTGTTGCCTTGCCGACGTGTACTTGGTGTCGGTGGGCATAGCCGACTATCCCGGCGACCGCAACGACCTGAGCCTTCCGGCCAATGACGCCACCACCATGGCGAACCTGTATCGCAGAAACAACAATGCCCACACGAAACTGCTCACCAACGCGCAGGCCACGGTGGAGAACATCAGCCAGGCCATGGAGCGCATGTATGCACAGGCCGGCCAGGACGACATCGTGGTGTTCTTCTTCAGCGGCCATGGCACCCAGGGAGCCTTCTGCGCCTACGACAAGCTGCTCTCCTACGACACCATCCGCAAGGCCATGGCCCGCTCGGAAAGCCGCAACAAGATGATTTTCGCCGATGCCTGCTTCTCGGGCAAGATGCGCACCAACGGAAGGCACACGGCAAACCGGAAGTCGAACGTGATGCTGTTTCTGTCGTCGCGTAGCAACGAGACCTCGATAGAGCGTGCCGACATGAGAAACGGATTCTTCACGGTGTGCCTCGAACGCTCCCTGCGTGGGGGAGCCGATGCCGACCGCAACCGGATCATCACGGCCAAGGAACTGTTCGATGCCGTCAGCACGGGGGTGGTCAAGCTCTCGGGCGGCAAGCAACACCCCGTGATGTGGGGAAACTTCAGCGACACCATGCCGGTGATGGTGTGGGAAAGGAAAACGGGCAAATGACCGACAACAAGACATTCATTCAATTCATACGAACATGAAAAAGCAGATTATGACAGCATGTGTGCTGCTTGCGCTGACAAGCCTGCAGGCACACGACTTCTCGGTGACCGGCAACGGACAGACCCTCTACTTCGCGGTGACCGACAGCATCCACAACCATGTGGCGGTGACCTTCGAGGGCAAGGCCGCCGACGCTTCGAAACCCAAGGCCGTGAGCGGCATCGTGGAGATACCCGCCCGGGTGGTCAGCGGCAAGCGCACGTATCGGGTCACGGGCATTGCCGACAAGGCATTCTGCAACGCCGACCGCTTGGAGGGCATCGTCATGCCGTCGGGACTGACGGCGATAGGCGCGTTCGCCTTCGAGGGTTGCCAACAGTTGCAAACCGTCATCTTCCCCTCCAACGAGGTGACCGTGGGCGAGGGGGCGTTCTTCCGCTGTCCGTCGGTGAGCCGCGTGTCCATCGGGACCGATTGGACGGGCGTTGACCTGCGCATGTTCCGCTGGAGCGACCGCCTCGCGGAGCTGAACATCCCGGCCCGCCTGCGCCGCCTGCACAACCTGAAGGCCTTGCGGGGGCTGGAGCGGATAACGGTCGATGGCGCCAACCCCTACTACAAGTCGGTCGATGGTGTGTTGTACAATGCCGACGGAACCCTGCTCCTGGCCTGTCCGCGTGCCTACGCCGGCAAGGTGGTGGTGGCCGATGGGACAACCGCCGTGGCCCGCGACGCCATGTCGGACTGCCTTGAGGTGACGGAGGTGGAGCTGCCGGCCTCGCTCGCCACCCTGTCGTATCGTGAGTTCCATCGCATGAAAGGCCTCTTGTCGGTATCCTTCATGAGTGCGGCTCCCATCGCCACCGCCCTGCATGGCGGCAAGCAGGTGTTCGCCCTGCAGGTGGGGCCGTCGGTGACGGTCAACGTGCCGAAGGACGCGCTGAAGGACTACAGGCGGCAACTGGTAGGCGAGGCGGGGGAATACAGTTTCCTCGACCCGCAGGCGGGCGGCACTCCACCCGACACACTGAACCTCCCCGTGTCGCTGCAGGCGGGCCAGCTGGCACAGCCGACACAGCTGAAGGGTGTCAGGACCCAACCGGACAAGCAGTGAGCCGGCCGACGAGATGGACAAACAATCGACAATCATGCAATAAAAACCATAGGATATGAAACGTATAGCAACATTCCTCACGATGGCCATCTGCCTATCCGGCCTGACAGCCATCCAAGCCCAACACATCCGTATCTCTTCCAACCAGTTGCCGGGACGGCCCGCAGTCGTGGCCGACAGCACCGCCACGGCGCCTGCCCGCGTGTCGTCGGTGTCCATCGACACCGTGCGCACCGCCCAGCTGCAAGGGTTGCTGGCACAGCGGCAGACCCTCCGAAAGCAGATAGGCGAGGCCGAGGCGCGGCGCGACATGCAGTTGCCGGCAGGCTCCACGCCCGAGTCGCAGGAAGAGTACCGTCGGCAGCAGGATTCCCTCTGCCTGTGCCTGAAGTCGCAACTCACCGACATCGACCTTCAGATTGGTGAGTTCCGAACAGTCCGCCCCGAACGGCCTATGCCTCCCCAACGCCTCGTCTCGCAGCCGGCCCCGCAGCCCGAAGCCCCAGCCAACGGCAGTTCCGAGGGTCACGAATGGGTGGATCTGGGCCTGAGCGTGAAGTGGGCCACCTGCAACGTGGGAGCCGGGAAGGCCGAGGACAGCGGCACATACCTTGCCTGGGGCGAGAAGGCTGCCAAGGAGTCGTATGCGTGGGCAGACTATGCCGATGCCAAGAACGACCGGGGCACGGAGTTCACCACCTATGGAAAGGGTGGAAAGACCGTGCTCGACAAGGCCGACGATGTGGCCCGCCAACAGTGGGGCGGCGCGTGGCGGATGCCCACCCGCAAGGAACTGGAGGAACTGAAGACAAAGTGCAGCTGGACGTTCGTCGAGCGTGACGGCCAGACCGGCTACGAGGTGAAGGGTCCCAACGGCCACAGCATCTTCCTGCCGGCGGCGGGCTGCCGCAACGGCAAGCAGCTGCAGGGCATGGGCAGCGATGCGGGCTACTGGTCGGTGGAACTCGACACGGAGCACCCCAACAGCGCGTGGAGCCTCTACTTCAACAGCAAGGTGCAGGGCATGGGCTACTCGTATCGACACTTCGGCCGGCTGGTCAGGGCGGTTGTCGAGTGAAGGGAGGGAAACCCCCAAGGAAGGGAGCTGAAACCTGGGGAGATCCTTTCTCCGCCCTTCCCGTCATTTCGTCACGAAAACCAGGCATTTCGTGGAATATGCGTCGGAAAATTTGGAGAAGCGCGAAGCACGACCTTATCTTTGCATCAGTAAGAACAACCAATAGCAACAAACCAAAAAAAATAAAAGGAGAAACGATTATGAAAACCAATGACGAGACCAATTTCGAAGAAAGCAAGCTGAACGAAGCAACAGTGATGGACGGCCAGGAACAGGTGAACACCGAGGTGGTGGAGGAAGTGGTGGAAGAAAAGAGCAAGGGCAACGGCTGGAAACAGGTGGTTGTGGGCGGCATGAGCGGCATACTGCTGGGAGCTGCCGGCACACTGTTCTCAGGATTCACCCTGCCCAAGGACGAAACGGACGAAAACCACACACACACCAACCATGGGCAGTCGCAGGACAACCACGAACAACTGCAAAACGTTGGGGCCGAGATGGCCATGGCCACCAGCGTGAACGACACGATGAGCTTCGGCGAGGCCTTTGCCGCAGCACGCCACGAGGTGGGAGCCGGCGGTGCCTTTGTGTGGCACGGCCAGGTGTATGGCACCTACTATGCCGAGGAGTGGAACTCCATGACTCCCGAAGAGCAGCAGGCTTTCACCGCACAGGCCACGGGAAGCGCACACGCAGACAGCCATGCCGGTGTGGAGGTGGCCGTGGCAACGCAGGATGTTGATCCTACACAGACCGATGTGCACGTAGCTGCCCAGACCAACGTGCAAGAGACAGCCCAGACCGACGCACCCGCGGTGCAGGAGGTGGAGGTGCATGTGCTTGGCGTGCAGGAAAACGTGGTGGCCGGCGATGGCAGCATGGTGAACGTGGCTGTGGCCGAAGTGGGCGGACAGAACGTGATGTTTGTGGATGTGGATCAGGACCACACGTTCGACGTGCTGGTGGCCGACGTGAACGGCGACGGACAGATAACACCCAACGAGCTGGCACCCATCGACGACCCGAACCTGACCGTGGAGAACTTCCTCGCTGCCCAAGGACAACAGGCCACCGACCCCTCGGACCAGTTGTATGCACAGACCCCCGACTACATGAACGATGCCGACGTGGCAGGTTTCAACGCATGAGTGAACGAACGGACCATGACTGTAACAGACAAGCATCATGAACGACGATAAACGAAAGATAGTGTGTCCCACCTGCAAGACCGTATTGGAGGTGGGCTACTTCCCGGGCATTGAGAGCAAGAGCTTTGCCTGCCCCAACTGCAAGACCCAGCACGCCTTCACCGAGTACCTGCCCTACGTGGCTGCCAACTGGAGGACCGCCAGAGGCAATGCCTCGGGCGAGGACACCATTCCGGGCGGCCAAGGGAAGGCCAATTCGGAAGACACCCCGATAGCCGGTGGCTCCAATTCCGTCATAGGCAGGCTACAGATGGCCGGTCAGGCGGGATTGGTGACGCTCCGACAAGGCCGGAACACCATAGGCCGGAAGGCCGACTCGTCGGACGCTACGATACAGGTGCCCGACGAGAGCCGCAAGATGAGCCGCGTGCACTTTGTCATCGACGTGACGTGCAAGCCGGGGAAGGGTGTGTTTCACACGGTGTCGCTGGCTCCGGGCAAGAAGAACGCCAGCTTCCTCAACGGCGAGCCGATGGAGGCCGACGACCGTTTCGTGCTCATGGACGGCGACACGCTTAGGGTGGCCGGCGTGAAGCTTACCTTCGTGCTGCCCGACGAGGAAGGGACGTTATAAAGGGAAAGAATCTTAATTCAAAATTCAAAATTCTTAATTCTTAATTCAGACATGATACAGTATAAGATAGCGAATCCCATCAGGATTCAACACCAAGGCAACCGTGCCAACCAGGAGGACAACACCTACCCGACGGAGCAGCCGACAATGGCCGACGACCGTGTGTTCATACTCTGCGACGGTATGGGCGGCCACGACCGGGGCGAGGTGGCGAGCCGGACGGTGTGCGAGAGCATGGGGGCCTGGCTGAAAGAGCACTGGAAGGCCGACGAGCCGCTGACGTGGGAAACCTTCAACCAAGCCCTGTTTGCCGCCTACGAAGCCTTGGACAAGGAGGACGATGTGGATGACACGAAGAAAATGGGTACCACGATGACCTTCCTGGCACTCCATGCAGGCGGGGCAAGCATCGCCCACATCGGCGACAGCCGCGTGTATCACATCCGTCCGGCCTCGGCCGAAGGGCCGGCAAGCATAGTGTCGCAGACCCGCGACCATTCGCTGGTGAACGACCTCATCCGTCTGGGCGAGCTGACCGAGGAGGAGGCGCGCACGGCTCCCAACCGCAACGTCATTACCCGTGCCATGCAGCCCCACCAGGAACGCCGTGCGCGTGCCGACTGGAAGGACGTGGCCGACGTGCGCCCGGGCGACTACTTCTACATGTGCTCCGACGGCATGTTGGAGCAGATGGACAACAGCGAGCTGCTGGAGCTGATAGCCGCGCCACAGCCGACCGACAGCGAGAAGGGCGAGGAACTGCTGAGGCGTACCGCACAGAACCGCGACAACCACACCGCCTTCCTCGTGCACGTGCTGGAAGTGACGGGCGAGACGCACCCCGCGCCGCCTACGGACAATGCAGGGAACGAGGTGGAGGTGTGCGCCGTGGCCGTGGAGCCGGCAGACTGTGGAAACGACGCTCCCCTTCCGGCGCGCAGGATGGGGAGGAAACTGTCGATACGCCGCAGGCGCATCCGCCGCGAGCGTGCGTGCGGACTGGATTTCCTCGGCAAGGGTTCCTTGAGCGGTAAGCTCTCCACCGTGCTGATGCTGTTGGTGGCGGTGTTGAGTGTGCTTGCCCTGTTGTATTTCCTTTTGGGAAAGAAGTAAGAGGCGTGGATAATTGTCAAGCAAACACGAGAAATTGGCAAACTTTATCGGTTGTCTGCCTCTTTTGCGGATAAATTGGTTGAATTTGGCGATAATCCTAAAATATCTATTCATGAAAGATTATCTGTACTACAACTCGCGCGATGAATTCATGCGCATAGACATAGCACAAATAGTGTATTTCGCGGCCAACGGAAACTACACCGACATTGTCCTGGCCAACAAGCAACGCTGCACGTTGGGACTGAGCATGAGCCAAATGGAGAACTACCTGACCGACAACCTGAAGGAGAAGGCACGCTGCTTCGTGCGCATCGGGAAGTCGTGCATCGTGAACCTGAACCACATCTACCGCATCAATGTGCCCCAACAGTTCCTGATGCTCTCCACCGACAACCTTTCGGTGTATAAGCTGGCCATCTCGAAGGACGCGCTGAAGAAACTGAAGGAACTGATGGTGCGCTCGGTGCAGCAGAAACGCGAAGAACTACGATAACCACGGTAGGAACGAAAAGAAAACATAGCAAAAACAATGGAAGTAATCATCGGAAGAGAAGAGAAAGGGCAGCGCCTGCACTTGGCCGTGGGCGACAAACATGCCTACATGGGAACACCGGGCTGTGTGCCCAAGACAGTGAGCCGTATGCACTGCAAGCTTACGTTTCAGGAGGAAGGGAAATATGTGTTGGAGAACCTGAAATTGGAGAACGTGACGTATGTGAACGGAAACCTGATAGCAAAGAAGACGGTGCGCGAGGCCGACCGGTTGGAGCTGGGCAGCGACCGCTATGCCGTGAAGGTGGGCGACGTGGTGGCCGAGGTGCGCAAGCTGACTCCCCAGGAGCTGTCGCTGGCCCACCTGAAAGCCGTGTGGGAACAATACCAGGACGACAAGTTGGCCATGCAGATACAGCAGAGCCGTTCGGCTGCGATCCAGTCGGTCTCGGGCATCCTGTCGATGCTGTCCATCGCCTGCGGTTTCATACCGGGCGTGTCGAATGTCTTGAGAATCGTGTTCTATGGGCTTGCCCTTGTGCTTTCCGTCTATTTCATGGTCTGTCGCTACAAGAATGCCGACAAATACCCTAAACAGCTGAAGGCACTCGACGACCGGCTCCATCACGACTATGTCTGTCCGAATCCGGCCTGCGGTCGTTTTCTTGGCTACATGCCTTACGAGGACTTGGTGAAGTCGCAAAAGAAGTGTCCGATATGTCAGGCGGTTTATAAATCGGAAGCTACCCAACCCTAATCGCGTTTATCAGTGGGGCGGCGCCAACAACAGCCGTCGCCCCATGGCTATAGGCTTCGGGGAGAGCCTCTCCCCGCTATCCTCTCCGGCTCTCCTGTTGTCGGGCGAGAGCAATCCCCTTGTGGGGGACGGAGCTGAAATGGGGAAACGACAACAACTGCGACAGGCAGTAAAAAGCGGGGTCTTTAATGTCTTTTAAGACGCGAACGTGATGGTTGTGCGGAAAAAGCGTTAACTTTGCAACCCATTAGGATTGGATTATTAGAGAACGATGTCGATAACAAAATTAGCACAAGGCTATTTCCGAGGACGCCAAAAGGCCATAGAGGCATACGCGAGACATGCCGAGGAAATCCAGCACGCGGTTTTCCGCAGGTTGGTGGATGAGGCTTCGGAAACGGAATGGGGTAGGAGATACGACTATAAGAACATTCGCGACTATAAGCACTTCAGCGAGCGTGTGCCCGTACAGGCATACGACGACATCAAGGGCTATGTGGATAGGATGCGTCGTGGCGAGAGCGACGTGTTGTGGAAAGGCCAGGTGAAGTGGTATGCGAAGTCGTCGGGGACGACAAACGACAAAAGCAAGTTCATACCGGTGAGCTGGGACGGCCTGAGACGGATCCATTATTTGGGTGGAAAGGATGCCGTGGCATTGTACCTTGAGCAGAATCCATCGAGCCGGCTGTTCGACGGACGGAGCCTGATACTTGGTGGAAGCCATGCTCCCAATTACAATTTGCCCCATAGCCTGGTGGGCGACTTGTCGGCCATACTGATTGAAAACATCAATCCGATGGTCAACCTGGTGAGGGTTCCCTCGAAGAAGATAGCGCTGATGAGCGATTTTGAACAGAAACGGGAAGCCATTGCACGGTTTGCCTACAGCAAGAACGTGACCAACCTCTCGGGTGTGCCCTCGTGGATGCTGTCGGTCATCAAGCGAGTACTTGAGTTGGGCAATACGGACAACTTGCTGGACGTGTGGCCCAATCTGGAGGTGTTCTTCCATGGTGGGGTGGCATTCACTCCCT
>JAUNNV010000076.1 GCA_030531335.1 Bacteroidales bacterium | reverse complement strand
TTCATCTCGAAAATCTTTTATAAAATTTTTAATCGAACATTTCAAAACAGCTTCTTATTGTTGCAAAAATAGTAAAAATCCTCATAGGCCATGACTTTTCATAAAAAATTGTACCTTTGTCATCGTTTCGCGAAACAGTGTTTCCGAAACAATCAATGATGACGAAAGACTTTTAGAAAATGAAAAAACTTTATCGCATTTCCCAGTGGGTGGCCACTCACATCACACTTTGCGTGGTGCTTGTGTCGGCATTGGCACTGACGGTTCCCTCGTCGTTCACCTGGATGCAGACGGCGACTGTCACTCCCATGCTTGGCGTGGTGATGTTCGGGATGGGGTTGACACTGCGACCTGTCGATTTCAAGCCCGTGGTGATGCATCCAAAGGCAATGATAATCGGTGAGGTGGCGCAATTTGTGATTATGCCATCGGTGGCGTGGATACTTTGCAAAGTACTCGCCTTGCCAACAGAGCTTGCCTTGGGTGTGGTTCTGGTGGGATGTTGCCCGGGGGGAACCGCCAGCAATGTGATTTGTTATCTGGCAAAGGGCGATGTGGCCTTGAGCGTGGCGATGACAGGCGTATCGACCCTGATTGCCCCCATCGTCACACCGGCCCTCGTGTTTCTGCTTGCAGGCGAGGAAGTCAGCGTGGATGTGTTGGGCATGTTTGTAAGTATCTTGCAAGTGGTGATTCTACCCATAACGCTTGGTCTCGTGGTGAACCGTTGTTTCCGGAAGTTCACCGATACTGTCACGCCCTTGTTGCCGTTGGTATCGACCATAGCTATTGTAACCATACTCGGCATTGTGGTGGGACACAACGCGCAGGGCATTCTCTCGTGCAGTCTGATTGTCGCAGCGGCGGTAGTTGCTCATAATGTGTTGGGATTGCTGCTGGGCTATTGGGCAGGGCGTTTGTCGGGCATGGACGCGGCGAAGCGGACGGCCATCTCGATAGAAGTCGGGATGCAAAACTCAGGACTTGCCACCTCGCTTGCAGCCACACATTTCGCCATGTTCCCCATGGCTGCTGTACCAGGGGCCATGTTCTCGGCATGGCATAATTTCTCGGGCAGCATTGCCGCACAATGCTATCGCAAACATTCGGCCAAGTAAAGCCCATGCGTGGTCACGACTTCACCAACTTATCCATGATGACGGCAATGGCTCCATCGCCGGTGACATTGCAAGCCGTACCAAACGAGTCCATGGCCACGTAGAGGGTTATCATCATGGCCTGCTGCGATGCGTCGAACCCCAACAGCGACCCCAATATGCCAAGCGACACCATGATGGCACCACCGGGAACGCCGGGAGCCGCAACCATTGTAACACCCAGCATCAGCACGAATCCGAACATCGGCAGGAACCCAAAACAGCTTCTTAACCTTTTGCAACAAAAATCCTGCAATGAATTGCAGGATTTTTGTTGAGCCCAGTAAGTTTTACTTCCGCTCAACTTTGCTCAGACAAGGAATGGATTATGCACCCAAGCTGATTGCCTCTGACGGGCAAGCGTCGGCACATGTTCCACACTCAGTACACATTTCAGGATCGATGGAATATTTTTCGCCCTCAGAAATTGCCCCTACCGGACATTCATCGATACAAGTACCACAAGCGATACAATCTTCACCAATTACGTAAGCCATTTTCAAATAAATTTAATAGATTAAACCTAAAACGCTGCAAATATAACTAAAAGTTTCCTTAGGTGCTCTATGTTCTATTGTTTTTTTTTCAATGCGCCATAGAGTATGTGCTGTATGCGCGAACGAATGTCCATCTGCTGAAGCTTCTTGTGGTCGAAGGGCCGAGGGTAGATGCGGTTGCTTAAGAACACATAAACCAACTCGTTGGAGGGGTCGGCCCACACACAGGTGCCCGTAAATCCCGTATGACCTACGACAGATGCTGGTGCGTCGGTGCAGCAGGGACTCAAACGTAGATTCCTCTTGTCGGGTTTGTCGAACCCGAGGGCGCGCCGACACGATGGCGACTTGCTCGACAGGAAGAACCTCACCGTTTCCTCCTTCAGGTATTGGCGGCCCTGCCACTGCCCGCCTTGAAGCAGCATCTGATACACCGCAGCCACGTCGGCTGCATTGCCAAACAATCCGGCATTTCCCGACACACCACCCATAAAGGCGGCCAGCTCGTCGTGCACATATCCTCTCAGGGGCATCTGGCGCAGGTAATCCTCGGCAATCGTAGGGACGACCTCTTTTGTGGCGAATTTGCGCAACGGTTGGAACGTCAGTCTCTTCAGTCCCATCGGCTCATAGAAATTCTCGTTCAGGTACTTGTCGAGCGATTGCCCGGTGAGCTGCTCCACCATTTGCTGCAACAACACGAAGTTGAGGCAGCTGTATCGATAGGTTTTCGAGCGAAGCGGCACCTCATGGGCAATCATCTGAAGAATGGTGTCCTTGAAATGAGTATTCACATACATGTGGTCGGCCACCTGAACCCTGAACTCGGTGTCGTAGATGGTATGCACCAAGTCGGGACGCAGCTTGAACGAGGTGCAGGCCCACGACCGATTCCCGACACGTAGCTTGTGGTTGGCATCGGCCTTGCGCACAAACAGGCGGTCGTAGCTCTGCGGGTCGATGACCCGCCAGGCGACGTTGACCGAGGGTTGCAATCCCGACTGATGATAGAGCAACTGCTCAATGGTGATGTGCTCCTTGTCGCTGCCTTGCATTTGGGGCACGTATTTGCCGATTTCATCCCTCAATGCGAAACGGTGCTCCTCGTAGAGTTTCATCACGGCCAACAGCGTGGCTGTGGTCTTGGTCAGCGAGGCCAGGTCGTACAGGTGTCGATGGGTCACGGATTCCGTTCCAGTGTAGTCGGTCGTGCCGAAACATTTGTCGTAGATGACCTCACCCTTGTGGAGTGCCAGTATCTGACAGCCGGGAAAGGCCTTTGCCGCGATACCCGCCTTGGCGATGCTGTCGATGCGGAGCAATGCCTTGCCCTGTTCCGAGGCCTGCTTCAGGCGCGACACCAGTTGCAATGCCTCTGGCGAGTTGATGCGTTCCGACAGGCCGTCCAAATTGATGCGCTGCCGGTTGGCCAACCCCAAACGGTATTTATATCCCAACACCTTGCGGCACTTCTCGTCGATCAGTCGTTCCGAAATCCGCCCCTCGCTCACAGCCCGCAGCACACCGTCCATTTCGCTTTTGATGTCCGATGGAGCCAAAAGCATGTCGTTGCCTGCCATGATGGCTTGTGCGCACACGTCGGGATTGTCGGACACACCTTTCATCTCCAACGCATCCGTAAAGACCAGCCCCCTAAAGCCCAGTTCGTTCACCAGAAGCCGATTGACATCGGGCGAGATGGACGCGGTTTTGTTGCTTATTGACGGCACCAGCAAATGCCCCACCATGATGCCGTTGATGCCACTCTGGATGGCGGCCTTGAATGGGACAAGCTCTATCCGATTGAGGCGGTCACGGCCAAAATTGAGCACAGGCAAAGCCTTGTGCGAATCTACCGAAGTGTCGCCATGGCCAGGGAAATGTTTCGCCACCGCTATCACTCCCCCATCCTCCAACCCACGCGAATAGGCCACCACCTTGCGGGCCACATCGGTGGCATCGCGCCCGAACGAGCGCGAACCGATGACCGGATTGTTGGGATTTGTATCGACATCGGCCACGGGGGCGAAGTTCACGTGTACGCCAAGTTCCCGACATTCGCGTGCCACCTCTCGTCCGTATGCGTAAATCAGGTTGTCGTCGCACACCGACCCCAGCACCCGATTGTGGGGAAAGGTGGGTGTAGTGGTTTTCAGTCGCATGGCCAATCCCCACTCGCCATCGAAGGTCACCAGCAATTGGGTGTCGGAAAGCTCCTGCGCATAGTTGGTGAGCTTGGCCTGCTCCATGAGTTGTCCTCCCGAAAAGAGCACTCCTCCTATGTGATATTGTTCTATCACGTCCTTCACCAATTGCAGGTTCTCGGCAGTATTGATGGGTTGGAACTTATAGACGAACAACTGGCCCACCTTCTGGCTCAGTGTCATGCCGCTTATCTTTTCCTCAACCCATGCGGTCTCTGTCTGCGCGATGCAGCACACACACCAAACAACGAAAACAACTCCTGTAAAAAACCTTTTCATCATTGCAAAACATTATACGATGCAAAGGTACATCAAAATCCAAGAAACCCTCACATTTTCATGGCGTTTTTGCAATTACCTGGCGAATTGGTGAAGCGGCCGTCCAAAGTGGTGGCAATAATGGCCGGGGCGTTGAGCCCAGAATTATAACTGAGTCCACTTTAAAAAGTGGCTTTTAGGTTTAAGATCTGCTGCGAGACAGAGAATCTGAGCTTCAATACTGAAAAACAGGAACTTCTGCCAAGAGCGTTAAATATTCGCGAAAGACCTTCATAGGGTCTGGAATAGCCTCTATGAGGCGATATGTGCGATTCCAGACCTTGCCTGTGAGGCTTGATGCAGGTTCCGGAAGTGGCCTTTGATTTGTTGTTGTCTGAACAGCCCCCTGTATCGTGTCTTTCCGTTGCGTGTGTGGAGGCTGTACTGGAACATGGCAGCCTCGATGTTATTTCTCTTGTCCTGCTCTTCTATGGGAAGGCTCTCTATCTTGCGCCTGAGCCTTCAAAACAGCTTCTAAGATTATTCGCTTCACGAATTAAGGGACTTACTGGGCTCTAAAAAAATTTTACTGGCCTCTAAAATTTTTTTTCCGGCCTCTCGTAGGAAAGGTTCTGGGCAGGAAATCGAAAAACTATGATGAAGCCCGTCTGAATGGATGCTCACTGCTTTTGGAAATAAGACAGGGACTATCGGGAAATGTTGAAAAAATTTCCGGCAAATTGATTGACAATCCGAGCCCGACATCGAGGAATGCGGGCAGCGGCTATGAATAATGCAGGTTAAGGGAACCTAACCTCCTACAGAAAAACGTGGGGGAAGCTTGCGGATGTGAAAGAATTTTCGTTTCTTTGCGACAAATATCAAATATAACCCCATGAAAGATCTATTCAACATCGCCTCAAAGTTCCTACTTGCAGGAACACCCTGTGAAATCAAACCCTTAGGAAACGGACTCATCAACGACACCTACCTCATCGCGACCCAAGAGGATGAGGCTCCAGACTACGTGTTGCAACACATCAACCACCACATCTTCACCAACGTGGAATTGCTGCAAAGCAACATCGAGGCAGTGACAACGCACATCCGAAAGAAGTACGAGGTTGCGGGAGCGACAGACATAGACAGAAAAGTGCTCCGATTCATCCCTACGCCTGAAGGTAAGACCTACTGGTTTGATGGCAATCAATACTGGCGTGTGATGGTGTTCATCGACCATACCATCACCAAGACGGTCATCGATGCGGAATCGTCGTACAACGCTGGCATCGCCTTCGGCAACTTCCAATCGATGCTTGCCGACATCCCTGTGCAACTGGGCGAGACCATCCCCGACTTCCACAACATGGAGTTCCGCCTGAAGCAGCTGCGCGACGCCGTGGCCGCCGATGCGGCAGGCAGGGTGGCCGAGATGCGTTTCTACATCGACGAGATGGAGCGGCGGGCCGAGGAGATGTGCAAGGGCGAACGACTGTTCCGCGAGGGCAAGTTGCCCAAGCGAGTGTGCCACTGCGACACGAAGGTGAACAACATGCTCTACAACGAGGATGAGACCATCTGCTGCGTCATCGACCTCGACACGGTGATGCCCAGCTTCATATTCAGCGACTTCGGCGACTTCCTGCGCACTGGAGCCTGCTCGCTGCCAGAGGACGATCCCGACATTGAACATGTGAGTTTCAAGATGGACATTTTCCGCGCGTTTGCCAAGGGCTATGTGGAAGCCACACGGTCGTTCCTGCTGCCCATCGAAAAAGAGAACCTACCCTACGCCACAGCCCTCTTCCCCTATATGCAATGCGTACGCTTCCTGGCCGACTATATCAATGGCGACACTTATTATAAGATACAGTATCCGGAGCACAACCTGGTGCGCACCAAGAACCAATACCAGCTACTACTCAGCGTGGAAGCACACATGGCCGACATGAAAGCATACATTGAAAGCTTGTAGCCAACTCCATTTCGAAAGAATTCACCGTTGATATGAAGTAGGCCGACGGCAAACTCACCGAGGCGACCATCCATGCCGACTGTCTGTAGAAGTGCACTGTGCACTACAATGGGGAGCTGAGGCAGATACAAGTGGATGGGGAAATGCCATATACCTCATCACGAATTATTAACCCAATTCAAGCAAACGTAACCGACCATGCACAAACCAATCCTGCTGCTTTACATGTTGACAACCCTGCTGCTCAACGCCTGTGCACCCAAGGCCGACGACTCGCCGCGCCAACGCTTATCGTTCAACACCGACTGGCAATTTTCGCTCAACAACGGCGAATGGCGGCGGCTCAACCTGCCCCACGACTGGGCCATCGAGGGCGAGTTTTCCAAGGACAATCCTTCGGGTGCCTCGGGAGGAGCTCTTCCTGGTGGATACGGAGTGTATAGGAAAACCTTCAAGGCTACAGCCGACTGGAAGGACAAATGTGTGTTCATCGACTTCGACGGTGTGTTCATGAACTCCACTGTCGTGCTCAACGGCCACAAATTAGGAACCCGACCTTACGGCTACATCTCGTTCCGCTACGACCTCACTCCCTACCTTCGCTTCGATGCCGACAACGAATTGGAGGTGCGAGTTGACAATACCGACCAACCCAACTCGCGTTGGTATGCCGGCTGCGGCATCTACCGCAACGTGTGGTTGGTGGTGACACAACCCACGCACATCGCCCACTGGGGCGTGTATGCCGTGCCTGAGGCTAATGGAAACGTGACAGTAAATGTGGAGCAATGCGGCGAAGCTGAAGTGCGCAACATCATCCTTACGGCCGAGGGCTGCAAGGTGGCCCAGGGTACCGACCGCCTGCATGTGGACAACCCTCGTTTGTGGAACGTGGCAGACCCCTACCTCTACACCCTACGCACACAACTGTGGAAGGATGGGGTATTGGTGGATGAGATGGACACACACATCGGCTTCCGCAGCATCCGTTTCGACGCTGTCGATGGTTTCTTCCTGAACGACCGTCCGCTGAAAATCAACGGCGTGTGCCAGCACCATGACCTGGGATGCCTCGGCTCGGCCATGAACCGACGTGCCCTACAACGACAGCTCGAAATACTGAAAGGCTGCGGTGTCAACGCCATACGCTGCTCGCACAACCCTCCCTCGCCCGAACTGCTCGACCTGGCCGACGAGATGGGATTCCTCATCATGGACGAGGCCTTCGACATGTGGTATCGCCGCAAGACACGCTTCGACTATGCCCGTTTCTTCAACGACTGGTATGAACGCGACCTCACTGACCTGGTGAGGCGCGACCGCAACCATCCCTCCATCATCCTGTGGAGCATTGGCAACGAAGTGCTGGAACAGTGGCAGAACGCCAGTGCCGACAAGTTGTCGGCCGAAGAGGCCAACTTCATCTTGAATTTCGGACATCGGGAGGAGCAAACCGCTGATAGTTCCAATCTCAGCGTGAACTCACTGCTGACGCGCAAGTTGGCAAGCATCGTGAAGAAGCTCGACGACACCCGCCTCGTTACGGCCGGCTGCAACAACATAAGCCCCGACAACCAGTTGTTTCTGTCGGGGGCCATTGACGTGATAGGCTTCAACTACCATAACGCCGATGTGCTGAAGGCATCGGAGAACTTCCCCGACAAACCCTTCGTCATTACCGAGAGCAACTCATCCATCCACACACGCGGTTACTATCGAATGCCATCCGACTCGGTGTATGTGGCACCCGGACGCGGCAACAACGACTATAAGCCCGACCCCACCATGCAATGCTCGGCCTACGACAACAGCCGAGTGCCTTGGGGACACACACACGAGGAGACACTCGACATTGTGAAGCACAATCCCTACGTGAGCGGACAGTTCATTTGGACGGGATTCGACTATATCGGAGAGCCCACGCCTTATCCTTGGCCAGCCCACAGCTCGTACTTCGGATTCATCGACCTATGCGGCTTCCCGAAGGATGCCTACTACCTTTACCAAAGCGAATGGACTGACCAAACGGTACTCCACCTGTTCCCTCACTGGAACTGGCAACCCTCACAGGAGGTCGATGTGTGGTGCTACTACAACAAAGCCGACTCGGTGGAACTCTTCCTCAACGACCGCTCACTGGGCTGTTCGGCCAAGACCGAACACCGTTTCCACGCCCAGTGGCGCGTGACTTTCGAACCAGGCACACTGCGTGCCGTGTCGTACAAGAACGGTGCGGTGGTGGCTGAAAAGCAAATCCAAACCGCCGGTGCCCCAGTCCACATCAGGCTCACTCCCGACCGCAAGGAACTCAAGGCCGACGGCACCGACCTCTGCTTCATCACTGTGGAGGTGACCGACGAAAAGGGCAACCTATGTCCGTTTGCCGACAACGACATCCAATTCTCGCTCTCGAGCAAAGCCTTCATTGCAGGCGTGGCCAACGGCAACCCCATCTCGCTCGAAGCCCACAAGGCCGACCATCGTCGCGCCTTCTACGGCAAATGCTTGCTTGTAGTGCAAAACAAGGGTGCGAAGGGTAAGGTGAAAGTCACCGCATCGGCTCCTGGACTGACAAAAGCCTCGACAACCCTACAAGTGAAAGAATGACAAACGTATATCAACCCAACAACACAAAAAGAAAATGAACAACATCGAGAAAGCCCTAAGCGTGGCTACCGACACAAAAGTGTTTGAAATGGGTAGAGGGAAACTCTGCCGCGTACCTGAATTGTTCCGCCAGTTGTTCCCCGGACGGAAAGCCATCATCATCTCCGACATCAACCTGTGGGAGGTGTGTGCGGAAACCGTTTACCAACACATGCAGCAGGCCAAAATACCCTGCGAATATTTTCTGATACCCGAACGACACTTCCATGCCGAATGGAAATACGTGGAAATGGTGGAGGAAGCCATTCGTAAGGCCGATGCCGTGGCCATTTCGGTGGGTTCGGGTGTCATCAACGACCTATGCAAGCTCTCGGCCGCCCACATCGGGCAGTCGTACCTAAGCGTGGCCACCGCCGCCTCGGTGGATGGCTACACCTCGTTTGGCGCGTCCATATCGTACAAGGGGTTGAAACAGACTTTCGACTGTCCCGCACCAGTGGCACTGCTGGCCGATGTGGATGTGTTGGCCAACGCCCCCAAGGCCATGACCGCCGCTGGATATGCCGACCTCGCCGCCAAGATTCCCTGTGGCGCAGAGTGGATGATAGCCGACTTGTTCGGCACCGAGCCCATCATACCCGAGGCATGGCATGTATTGCAAGACGTGCTCGTGGAGCAACTGTCGAACCCCGAAGGGGTGGCGGCAGGAAATCCTGAGGCCATAGCAACTCTCTTCGAGGGACTCACCCTGAGCGGTTTCGCCATGCAGGCCGCCCGCAGCAGTCGCCCGGCCTCGTGCACCGACCACTTGTTCAGTCACTACCTCGACATGACCCACCACACCTTCAACGGCGAGTTGCAGAGCCACGGCTTTCAAGTAGCCATCGGTACCCTCACCATGTGTGCCTTCTTCGATACTTTCCTACAGATGGACCTCTCCATGCTCGATGTGGAGCGTTGTGTGACACAATGGCCTACATTGGAACAGGAGCAGGCACGTGCCCACCAACTGTTCCGCAACTTCATCGACCCCGAACTGGGTTATCGGGAAATCACCCGCAAGTATTCCGATGCAGATGAGGTGCGCAAACAGCTCACACTCGTGCGCGACAATTGGATCGACCTGCGCGACCGATGCCGCCGCCAGGTGTTCCCCTTCGCCAAGATGCAGCAACTCTTCAAGACTGTGGGTGCGCCCGCCGACCCTGCCGACATCGGTGTCTCCCGCCAGCAGTTGCTCGACATGGTGCCGTTCACCCAACTCATGCGCTGGCGCATCAACCTGCTCGACCTTGCCAAGCGCGCTTGCATCTACGATGAGCTCGTGGGCAAGGTGTTCGGAAAGGGTTGCGCGTGGGATGTCACTACCGACAAGAAATAAGCCCACGCCGTTTTAGAAGCTGTTTTGGCAACTATACAGCAATAAGAAAATGACACAGCGTCATTGCCATCCTATAAGGACAGGATGGTATTGATGGCTGTGAGTTGAGATTGGTTGTTTTTCCACGCGGTATCGGCAATGGAATGAATGGCAAAGAATGCGTCCGCCCCATGTCAGACCTAAACGTTCCCGATATCTCCTGTTTTATCTTCAGTTTCCTGATACCTCGTTCGCTGGCATTGTTGTCTGAAGGTATCATAGGATTCTCAAGGAAGTTGAATATGTAGTCCCTGCATTTGACCAACCCTTTGACTTCCTCAGCATATCCTCCAGCAACTTGATCGCAGGTTGGGACTTCCTCATGGGCTCCTGTACGAAGTTCTCGATTGTCCCCTGACTCATGTGGACAGAGAACACCTCCTCCTGCAGCGATGCCAGCCTTTCAAATGGGACACATTGCACGACATTCAAGTATGTCACTATCGCCTTTATATTCCTGCCAAACGTGATCTGGTCTCCTCGCTTGCGTGGTTCGTATCCTCTATTGCAACATCCGCATGGACAGACCTTCTTATAGTGGCGGTATTCGGTTACGATTGGGGCGATGGCTGGCGTATGCCCACGCTGCAGGAGCTCGAGGCACTGGTGAAGGATTGCGAGTGGAAATGGACTACGGAGGGAGGCCACGAAGGCTACTGGGTGACGGACGCGAACAGCAATAGCATCTTCCTGCCAGCCGCAGGCTGTCGCGTCGGTTCTTCGCTCATCTACGTGGGTATGTACGGCAACTACTGGTCGTCTTCGCTCCATACGTCGTACTCCTACCGCGCGTACACCCTGAACTTCACGCGCGGCTACCACTGCGTGTGCACCTTCGAACGCTTCTACGGTCAAAGTGTCCGTCTGGTGACAGAATAACCCCCGGGATTCAATTCATTCGATTCATTTTCAAAAATAGAACGATCCACGAAGTGGGTCGAAAAAATCAATCGAGTAGGAGGCAAACGCCAATCGTAGGCGCTTGTCTCCTACTC
>JAUNNV010000075.1 GCA_030531335.1 Bacteroidales bacterium | reverse complement strand
CATAATGGCAAATAAATATTTGGATACGGCTTTAGTCGATAAAGCCATCAAGTTTGCGGTCGATGCACATGCAAACACCGAACGACGTGGCAAGGGGTTCCCATACGTGATTCACGTGTTGGAAGCAATGGAAATTGTGGCGACAATCACCAACGACCCCGAATTGCTCGCGGCAGCAGCCTTGCACGACACTGTGGAAGATGCCGACGTGACATTGGAACAAATCCGCGAGGAATTTGGCGACAGGGTCGCACAAATCGTCGCCAACGAATCGGATGAAGCCGTGACAAACATGAGCGAGCGAGAGAGTTGGCGCGACCGTAAGTCGGCAGCCATCCATCGGCTGAAGAAGGCTTCGTTGGATTCAAAAATCGTAGCCATGGGCGACAAATTGTCGAACATGCGCGCCATCATGCGCGACTATCGCCGTGAAGGCGACAAGTTGTGGAGCCTGTTTCATGCTCCTGGTGGACGTATCGACCATGAGTGGCATTACCGTGGCTTGGCCGACTCATTGAGCGAGTTGCACGACACAGAGGCCTATCGTGAATTCATCTGCCTCATAGAATTTGTGTTTGAAAAAAAATAAGTCATCTGGATTATTCAGTTTTTTAACTATAAATATAAAAGAATATGGAAGTTACAATTACCCAAGAGAATGAGAAGACAATGGTTTCGCTTGTCGGACGAGTGGACACCACCAATGCAGAGAAATTCCAACAGGACATTGCTCCGCTCATGGCCGACCCACATCCCGACATCGTGCTGGATTGTACGGACATGACATACACTTCAAGCCTTGGACTGCGTATGTTCCTGATGCTCCAGAAATCCGTCATGCTGAAAGGAGGCTCGCTGGTAATGACGAATATGCGGCCACAGGTAAAGGAAGTGTTCGACATTACCGGCTTCTCCAACATCATCAAGATACTCTAAGAACCGGGTAAATTGGAGAGTATCGTCAACTTTCGGGAATTGGGAGGGTATCGGCTTCCCAATGGGTTGGTTGTCCGTCATGGAAAGCTGTTTCGCGGCGGTTCGTTGGAAAACGCCTCCGAACACGACATCGAGCTGTTGCGAAAATGGCAGATAACGTATGTCTTTGATTTTCGCACCATGTATGAGACAAAACGCCATCCCGACAAGATGTTGATGGGAGCGAGTCGGATATGGCTGCCAACGTTCGACGAGTCGGCTGAGACGATGGCCAAGACCGTGCTTCCACTCGAGGCCTATTGCGACTTAGGCGGATGGTTGGTCGTGAATGCCAAAAGAGCGGAGGTGCAAAAGTTGGCAAGCCAGATGTATCTGGACATGGTGCACAATGAATACACCCAACTGCAATACGCAGCCTTCCTACAAACTATTGTCAATTCCAATGGAGGCGCCATCTACTGGCACTGCTCGCAGGGAAAAGACAGGACGGGCCTGGGAGCAGCCTATCTGCTTGCGGCCTTGGGGGCGGACCGGCAAACCATCATGGACGATTACAGGGCATCGGCCGACTGCTATGCCGAGGAACTGAACCGTTACATCCAGTTGGTGGATTCGGACGAGGAAAAAGATGTGCTGCAAACATTTATCAGCGTAAACACCAAGTATTTTTCCGAAGCCTTGGACAGCATTGACCAGAAATATGGATCGATGGAGGCTTTTCTTCGTGACGTGTTGTGCCTGACGGATGCCGACAAGCTTGCGTTGCGAAAGGCTTATTTGGAAAATGCGTTTTAAATGTAAGAAACGATGATAGACAGAGCCACTGTTGACCGGATTATGGATGCGGCACACATCGAAGATGTCGTGTCGGACTTTGTGTCGCTGAAGAAGCGTGGCGTGAACTATGTGGGGCTTTGTCCGTTTCACGACGACAAGACCCCCTCTTTCTATGTGTCGCCCTCGAAGGGGCTATGCAAGTGCTTCGCTTGTGGGAAGGGAGGCAACGTGGTCCATTTCATCATGGAGCATGAACAGCTGAGCTATCCGGAAGCGTTGAAATGGCTTGCCCGAAAGTATCACATAGAGGTGAAGGAGCGCGAGCTTACTCCCGAAGAGCGCGAGTCGCAAACCATTCGCGACAGCCTTTTTTTAGTGAATGAATTTGCTTGTCAATACTTCCAAGACACCCTCCACAATCACATCGATGGGAAAAACATCGGCATGCAGTATTTTCGTCAACGAGGCATCCGTGAAGACATCATCGACAAGTTCAAGCTTGGCTTTTCCACCAATGCTCCTGACGGACTTGTAAAATCCGCCACACAGAATGGCTACAAGAAAGAATATCTGCTGAAAGCCGGACTGTGTTACGAGCGGGAAAACGACCATACGCTACGCGACCGTTTCTGGGGGCGTGTCATCTTTCCGTGGTTCAACGTGAGCGGCAAAGTGGTCGCTTTTGGCGGACGTGTGTTGGATAGTCGTACAAAGGGAGTAAGCCAAAAATACGTCAATTCACCCGAATCGGAAATCTACACCAAGGGCAGGGAGCTTTATGGCATTTGGCAAGCGAAACAAGCCATCGCCAAGAAGGATTGCGTATATATGGTCGAAGGCTATACCGATGTCATTGCCATGCACCAGTGTGGGTTGGAAAATGTGGTGGCCAATTCGGGCACAGCTCTCTCCCAACAGCAAATACGACTTCTTCACCGATTTACCGACAACATCACCCTTTTGTACGACGGCGATGAAGCCGGCATTCATGCAAGTATTCGGGGTATCGACATGCTTCTCGCCGAGGGAATGAATATCAAGGTGCTTTTACTACCCGATGGCGATGACCCCGACAGCTTTTCGCGGAAACACAGCGTGACGGAATTTCAGGACTACATTGCGGGCCATGAAGAGAATTTCATCCGTTTCAAAACCAATCTTTTGCTGAAAAGCACCCAAAACGACCCCATCAAACGTGCGGAACTGATTACCGACATGGCCAACAGCATCGGCCTGATTCCCGACGAGGTGAAGAGATACATCTTCTTGAAGGAATGTGCACAAATATTGGGTATTGAGGAACAAATCCTGCAAAACGCCATCAACAGCAGCATAAGGAAACGAAAGGAAAACAAGCTTTCGGACAACCAGCCACACCCTCCCTCCACCACCCCTCTTCCCAATGCCGCCTCCCCGACCACACCCCGTGTCGCCGACAACCCCGTGGTTGCCGGCTTGGAACGTGAACTGATTTCCTCGCTCATCCGACACGGCGAGAAACCATGCATCCAAACAGAAGCGAACGGCAAGACCTTTTCGGTGGCGGATGTGGTGAGGATGTCTTTCGAAATGGATGGAGTGAAATTCCAGAATCCACTGTTCGGCTCCATCTTCGAGGAATTGCTGTCGCATCAGCACGACGAGAACTTCGTGGCCACCCATTACTTTTCCACACATCCCGACACATCGGTGAGCATGTTGGCTGCCGACGTATGCAGCGACCGCTACAAGTTGCGTGAATCGGTGGAGAAGCAGATGACCGAAATGGGGAAAAACGACGAGAACAGACTGTCGGAACTGATTCCTCAACTACTTATTGAATACAAACTGGCCATCCTGAAGCAACGGCAACAAGAATTGCGAGCCACGCTGTCGCAACCAGAAGTCTTGAACGACCCTGTATTGAGTAATGAGGTGATGAGGCAAAGCATGGAAGTGGCGGATAAAATCCGTGAGGTTGCCAAACATGCGGGCGAACGGGTAGTGCTGCGATGCTGACCCTGCGGGGGTGTATGCTCCCCCATGGGCGGTAAGCGGAAAACGCGCGGAACGGAGGGTGCGGGGGATGCATCGGCCTCGGTGGCGCATGGCGGGGGGATGCGAGGAGCGGAATCCGACCGGGGAAAGCTGGCGGCCTCGACGAAAGGGGAAAGCCTCCCCGGGGCTGTGGCGATGTCGCCTTGCCGGACGAACATGGCATTTCGATGCAAAAAAAATTGTTTATTGCCGAAAAGTCTGTAATTTTGCACGCAATGAATAGAAAAGAGATTGTTACCGTTAAAAACCGCTTCGGCATTGTGGGCAATGACGAGGCGCTTTTGCGTGCCGTGGATGTGGCCATGCAGGTGGCTCCTACGGAATTGTCGGTGTTGATCACCGGCGAGAACGGGGTGGGCAAAGAGGTGATCCCAAAGATAATCCATCAGTTCAGCTCCCGCAAGCATGGAAAGTATGTGGCCGTGAACTGCGGAGCCATCCCCGAGGGAACCATCAACTCGGAATTGTTTGGACATGTGAAAGGAGCCTTCACAGGTGCCGACAAGGACAGGAAAGGCTACTTTGCCGAGGCCGACGGAGGGACGATTTTTCTGGACGAGGTCGGCGAGCTTCCCTTGGCCACCCAAGCCATGTTGTTGAGGGTCTTGGAGAATCACGAATACATGGTGGTGGGTTCGTCGAATATCTACAAGACCGACGTGAGAATCATTGCGGCAACGAATGTGAACATGATGGAGGCCATCGCGCAAGGCCGCTTCCGTGAGGACTTGTACTATCGGCTCAACACGATTCCCATCAACATCCCGGCATTGCGCGAGAGGGGAAACGACATCGTGTTGCTGTTCACCCACTTCTCTATGCAAATAGCCGAGAGGTATTCGATGCCTCCCATCCAGCTCACCGATTCGGCCAGACGGTTGTTGTGTGAATATCCGTGGCCAGGAAACGTGCGTCAGTTGCGAAACATTGTCGAGCACATCTCGGTGGTGGAGCAAAACAGGATGATAACCGAAGATACCCTGCAACTCTACTTGCCAAACGTGCCCAACAGTCGCAACCTGCCAATGCTATCCACCCATCAACAAGGAGGGAAGATGTTTGAAAACGAGCGCGAGATACTCTATTCAGTCTTGTTCGACTTGCGACGCGACATGACAGAGATGAAACGTGTGGTCAACGAGCTCATCAAGGAGCGCGAAATGGCCAAGCACCCATCTACCCTTCAACCTACATTCAACATAGAATCGGTGAAACACACCGCAAAGGTGGCGGCAGAAGAAGACATACAAGACACCGAAGCCTACGAAGAAGAAAACCTGTCGCTCAACAACTCATACAAGGAACTCTTGAAGAAAGCCCTGAACAAACATCAAGGAAACCGACGGGATGCAGCCAAGGAACTGGACATTTCGGAACGGACCCTATATAGAAAAATAAAGGAATATGACTTGGAATAAGAATAAGAATAAGAAAGCACTTCCAATGGCGGTTGCGTTGGTGGCAATCCTGTCGGCATGTAGCATTTCCTACAAGTTCAACGGATCGAGCATCGACTACACGAAAGTCCAGACCGTGACATTCGAAAATTTTCCCAACCGTTCGGCCGCATTCGTGTGGGGACCCATGGAAAGCATGTTCAACACCCAGTTGCAAGACATTTTCATGCAGCAGACGCGCCTGAAGCAGGTGAAGCGCAACGGACACCTACAGTTTTCGGGCGAAATAACCAATTACGATGCCCGAAACAAAGGCGTGGGATCGGATGGCTATTCCACAATGGCCGAACTGACGATGACGGTGAAGGTGTCGTTTGTCAACACCATCAATCCTGCCGAGAATTTCGACCAGTCGTTCTCGGCCAGTCGCGACTACGACGCCTCGCAACAAATGTCGGCCGTTCAGGAGGAATTGGTGACCCAAATGATCAAGGAAATCTGCGAACAAATTTTCAATGCTTCAGTCGCAAATTGGTAAATATAGCAGAAAGCCCGAACTACTCAACGACGACACGCTGTTCGAGTTGCACGAGGTTGTGGCACGTTATCCGTTTTTCCAATCGGCCAGGTTGCTGTTGCTGAAAAACCTGTTTATCCTTCACGACGGAACGTTTGGAAAGGAACTGGTGAAGAATGCCATCTACATTGCCGACAGAAGTGTCTTGTACGACATGGTGGAAAAGACCGTACTAAACAATTGTATCGACCAGCATGACCACGAAGGAGAATCCGACAGGACTTTGAGTCTCATCGACAATTTCCTCCGAACAAATGTAGCCCCAACATCATCGTTGTCGGTCGATTCACCCACCTTGGCGGACGATTCTATCGATTCTTCGACCGACTACCTACTATACATGGAGCGACAAAAGGAGGAAGAGACCACGACCGACGATGGTTCGGCTCCTTCCATTCGACAAGCTCAGGATAGACTTGGCTCAGGAAACAGTTCACCCGACAAGGTGGGCGGGCCGACCAAATCGGAACGGACCCTCGCGCTTATAGACCAATTTCTAAGCCAATCGGAGGAAATGCCGTTGATTCGCTTCGACAACATTCCTTCCGAATTGCCTCAAGACGAAAGCCAAGGCCAAAGCGACGGCTCGACTCCTTCGACCAGCTCAGGAACCCACTCACCAACCATGGATTCACTTCGACAGACTCAGTGCAGCCCCAGCCCACCAACCAACGACAATGATGACGAAAACGATGAAGGAGGCATGATATATACCGAGAATTTGGCCAGAATTCTCATCAAGCAGAAAAGATATTCGCAAGCCTTGAAAATAATTAAGCAAATCTATTTGCAAAACCCACAAAAAAATTGTTATTTTGCCGACCAAATCAGGTTTTTGGAAAAATTGATCATTAACGAAAAAAACAAACCATAAAAAAATGTACACTTTACTCATTGTATTAATTGTTCTTGCAGCCTTGCTGATGTGTTTCATCGTGTTGATTCAAAATTCAAAGGGTGGAGGTCTGGCTGCTGGTTTCGCATCGTCCAACCAAATCATGGGTGTCCGCAAGACTACTGACGTCATTGAGAAAACCACTTGGGGACTTGCCATTGCCATGGTCGTGTTTAGTGTGCTGACAGCCTACACGTTGCCCAGCGCGAAAGCAGAATCCTCGGTAATCATGCAAGAGGCCACCAAAGATGCCGCCACCAATCCGCTGAATGCACCTGCCGGTTTCGCTGCCCCCACAACGGAAGCCGACGCACCTGCCACAAGCGAGACACCTACAGGCGAAATTCCCGGCACAGGAAATTAACATCATAGCTACAACGATGGAGCCGTGTCGATGGAGTATTCCCTATCGACATGGCTCTTCTTGATTTGTTCATGCGTATGAAATTCGTGTCGTGGAATGTCAATGGGTTGCGTGCTTGTTGCGCAAAAGGATTTGCGGAATCGTTCGAGCAGTTGGATGCCGACTTCTTCAGTCTGCAGGAGACCAAACTACATGAAGGCCAACTCGACTTGGCCTTCATGGGCTATAAATCATATTGGAACTATGCCGACAAAAAAGGCTACAGCGGCACCGCCGTCTTTACCCGTCACACCCCCTTGAATGTGACTCGCGGCATGGGCATAGACTTGCACGACCACGAGGGACGTATCCTCACGCTCGAAATGGAGAAATTCTTCTTGGTGACCGTGTATGTGCCCAATTCGCAAGACGGACTTCGGAGGCTCGACTACCGAATGCAGTGGGAAGACGATTTCCGCAACTATCTCACCTCGCTCAACCAGCAGAAACCCGTTGTGGTGTGTGGCGACATGAACGTGGCACACAAGGAAATAGACCTGAAGAATCCAAAGACAAACAGGATGAACCCCGGCTTTACCGATGAGGAACGTGAAAAGTTCGGCCTGCTACTCAACAGCGGCTTTACCGACACATACCGCTTTTTCTATCCCGACAAGACCGACGCCTATTCATGGTGGTCGTATCGCATGAAGGCCCGCGAGAAAAACGTGGGGTGGCGTATTGACTATTATCTGGTGTCGTCGCGACTGAACAGCCAACTGACAAGTGCCGACATCCACACCAACATCCTGGGCTCCGACCATTGTCCGGTGAGCGTGGGAATCAACGGCCTTTAATGCCATGACACAAAAAATCGGATTTTTACTTCTTTTCTGTGGCACACTGACAAGGACATTTGCGCAGTACAATCCTCCGCTTGACATCCCTTTACTCCTGAGCGGAAATTTTGCCGAACTTCGCTCTAATCATTTTCACGGTGGCTTGGACTTCAAGACACAAGGAGTCACAGGCAAACCTATCCATGCCGTGGCCGACGGCTACATCAGTGGCGTGTCTGTCTCATCGTCGGGCTATGGGAAAGCCGTCTATGTGACCCACAACGACAGCACCATGTCGGTCTATGGACATGTCATGTCGTTTACACACGACATTGGGAAAGCTGTGGAGGAAGCACAATACGCAGCCGAGACTTTCGAGGTGGAACTGTCGTTTCCCGACACGCTTTATCCAGTCCGCCAAGGCGATGTCATAGCATTGAGCGGAAACGAAGGCTACAGTTTCGGCCCCCACCTACATTTCGAACTACGTCGCACCGACACAGGCGAATACATCGACCCCCTCCCCTATTTCAAACGACAAATCGGCGATACGACCCCTCCCCGAGCCACGGCCATCCGCGTTTATCAACCGAACAGGACGCTACAAATCCCTACCCATCAGCTGGACAAACCCATTGAAGCATGGGGCGACGTGTGCTTTGCCATCCAGGCCAACGACTACATGGACAAGACATCCAATCGGTATGGCGTTTATAAGGTAACTCTTTATCATGAAGACGAAATCATTTTCTCCAGCCACACCGACGGCTTTCTCCCCAACGAGAACCGCATGATCAATGCTTGGGACGACGAGGGGTTCATGCGTTCGTTCATCCTGCCAGGCAATACATGGAGAATGCTGACAGCCAACCAGGAAAGAGGCATTGTGTCCATCCGTGAAGCTCGCGACCATCATTTCCGCTACGTACTCGAAGACCAGTTTGGAAACCAATCCACCTATCGTTTCACCCTTCGAGGAGCCGACACACTATCCACGACAGAGCGCGAGCCCCACAATCCCAACAGCCAACAACTCCGCTGGGACAGAAGCAACATCGTTTTCGCCCCAAGCCTTGAGTTGTTCATTCCCCGAGGCAACCTCTATGAGGACGCATGGGTTGTCAAGGAGACAACCGCCACCCCCACAGGCGAGCACTGCCATGTACTATCCACCCACCCCATAGCCATCCACAAAAGCGCACGCTTGTTTATCGGAGTGCGCCACCGATACGCTGACCCCTCTAAACTCTATGTGGCACAGCAGTTCGGCCGTCATTGGTCGTCGGTGGGCGGCACCTACGAAAACGGTTGGATGAAAGCCGACATACACAGCATCTCAGCCTTCACCGTGATGACAGACACGATTCCCCCCAGCGTCAAACCGGTCAATCGGAAAAGATGGCGCACGGAGCCTGTGCGATTCAAGATCGGCGACTCGCAAACAGGCATACGACACTACAAGGCCTACGTCGATGGCAAGTTCTGGCCATTCGCCTTCAACGCGCTTCGGAAAACGCTCACCATGCTTCATCCCCAACGGCTCGACCGGAAGCAACACCATGAGCTGACGGTGGTGGTGTGCGACAATTGCGGAAACGAAACCAAACAAACATATAGATTATGAAAAGAAAACTGATTGTCAGCGTATTGCTTGCCCTCCTCGTCAACGGTGTGGCATGGGCCTGTACCAACATGATTGTAGGACGGAAAGCATCGGTCGATGGTTCTGTCATCGTGTCGTATTCAGCCGACTCGTACGGCATGTATGGGTATTTGTGTCATTATCCGGCAGGCAAACACGCCAAGGGGGAAATGATGGACATTTACAACTGGGATTCCGGGCAGTACATGGGGCAGATAGCCCAGGCAGCTGAAACCTACAACGTGATAGGCAACATCAACGAGTATCAGCTCACGATAGCCGAGACCACATTTGGCGGTCGCGAGGAATTGTGCGACACCACCGCCATCATGGACTATGGCAGCCTCATCTATGTCACCCTGCAACGGGCACGCACAGCCAAGGAAGCCATCAAGGTGATGGGCGAGCTGGTGAAAGAGTATGGCTATGCCAGCGAGGGAGAGTCGTTCAGCATCGCCGACCCCAACGAGGCCTGGATCATGGAAATGATAGGCAAGGGTCCCGGCATCAAGGGTGCCGTGTGGGTGGCCGTCCGAATCCCCGACGACTGTATCGCCGCACACGCCAACCAAAGCCGCATCTGCCAGTTCCCTCTTGACGACAAGGAGAATTGCCTGTATTCGCCCGATGTCATTTCCTTTGCACGCGAAAAAGGCTATTTCAATGGGGCGAACAAGGATTTCAGCTTCTCCGATGCCTACAGCCCACTCGACTTCAGCGGCATACGCATTTGCGACGCCAGGGTGTGGAGTTTCTTCAACATGTTCAGCAAAACCACCGCAGAAGCATACCTCCCCTACATCCAAGGGCAAGATGCGAAGCGTATGCCTCTTTACGTTCATCCCGACCGTAAAGTGTCTGTCCGCGACATACAACACGCCATGCGCGACCATTACGAAGGCACGCCACTCGACTTCACGAACGATTTGGCCGCCGGCCCCTTTCACACACCCTATCGGTTGAGCCCCCTCACCTTCAAGGTCGATGGCCAGGAATATTTCAACGAACGACCCATTTCCACCCAGCAGACAGGATTCGTGTTTGTGGCACAAATGCGCTCGTGGCTTCCCGACCACATCGGTGGAGTGCTTTGGTTTGGAGTAGATGATGCCAACATGACCGTGTTCACCCCTGTGTATTGCCATACCGACAAGGTACCCGATTGCTACGCCATCAGCAAGGCCGATGCCAAGACCTTCTCCTGGGAGTCGGCCTTCTGGATCTACAACTGGGTGGCTGACATGGTCCGGCCTCGCTACAGCCTGATGATCGATGACATGCGATACGTACAAGACACACTCGAAAACACCTTCGAGCAAGCACAAGCGGCCATCGAGAACACTGTGCGCGACCTCCCCACCGACCAGGCCGTGACATTCCTCACCAACTACACCTCAATGACCGCACAAGCCACCATCGACCGTTGGAAACAACTTGGCGAGTTCCTCATCGTGAAGTACAACGATGGCGTAGTGAAAAAGATGAGCATCACCGACCAGCCAGCTGCACACCGCATCAATTGGGCTCCTGTAGTTCGCCCCGGCTATCCTCAGGAATTCCTTGAAAAGCTTGTCCAATCCACAGGCGACCGATTCAAGACATTCTAATTTACTATTTTACAATTTACTATTTACTATTTTATTAATAGTAAATAAAATAGATAGTAAATTGTAAATTGTAAATAGTAAATTGC
>JAUNNV010000206.1 GCA_030531335.1 Bacteroidales bacterium | reverse complement strand
CTTCTGCCGGCTCATGTATAACAAAATTTGCGACTAAAATTTAAACAGCTTCTTACTTTTAATAATTCTTGTATGAAAAAAAATCTGTTAATTGGAATGCTCGTGGTCGTGTGTGCAAGTTGCCAACCACAGCAGGAAACGAAGGAACAACTTATCGACCGTGTCATGCAGGTAGCGATAGCCCAAGTCCAAGGCATGGCCCAGGCACTCCCCGAAGGCACGCTTCCCAAGAACACCAGCCCCGGGGGCGAACTTGCCACTTCCGACATCTATTGGTGGTGCAGTGGATTCTATCCCGGCACTCTGTGGTATCTGTATGAGTATGCACAGACACCCGAACTGAAAAGCTTGGCTGAGAAATACACCACCATGCTCGAACCCGTGCAGTTCGTCACCGACAACCACGATGTAGGCTTCATGCTCTATTGCAGCTATGGCAACGGCTATCGACTGACCCACAACGAGGCCTACAAGCCTATCCTCATCCAAGGTGCCCATTCGTTGGCTACTCGTTTCATGCCGGCGGTCGGATGCACCAAGAGCTGGGAACCGGGCAATCGTCCTTGGAAGGTACCTGTAATCATCGACAACATGATGAACCTCGAACTGCTCTACTGGGCTGGTCAGCAAGAGCCTTGCGACTCGTTGTGCCAGATAGCCACCAGTCATGCCGATGTCACGATGAAGAACCATTTCCGTCCGGATTACAGCAGTTTCCACGTGGTCGATTACGACGATGTGACAGGCGAAGTGCGTGGCAAGCAGACGTGGCAGGGTGCTGCCGACAACTCTGCATGGTCGCGTGGACAGGCATGGGGCCTTTATGGCTACAGCATGATGTATCGCATGACGGGCGAGGCTCGTTATCTCGAACAGGCCGAAAACATCGCCAACTTCCTCATCAACCATCCCAACATGCCCGAGGACGGCATACCTTATTGGGACTACGACCGTCCGGGCGAGGAACGTGACGCTTCGGCTGCCGCCATCATGGCATCGGCATTGGTCGAGATGAGCCAGTTCTCCGCAGCCAAGAACGGTGCCGCTTACCTGGCATTTGCCGAGAAGCAACTTCGCAGCATGGCTTCACCGGCCTATTTGGCCAATGTGGGTGAAAACAATCATTTCGTGCTGATGCATAGCACGGGTGCCAAACCATTCAATTCGGAAGTCGATACACCGCTTACTTACGCAGATTATTACTTTATCGAGGCTTTGATGCGCTGGAAAGCCGTCGAATAACCTCTGTTGTCTTACCGATTGCCCATGCCTTGGTTCTCTACTTTGCGTAATCTTAGGCATGGGCTTTTTTTTCAGCAACCAATGAAGAAAACCGACTGGAAAAGTGCGCTGGGCGCATTAACCGACCTCGCTTCCTCTCCGTCCACATCGGATGTATCATCCGAAAAGTCGGAAACCGTGCAACGTAGAAAGCGCGAGGGGGTGGTTTATTCCACCAATCCTGATTTCGTGTATGTGGATGAGAATTCTGCCGAACAGTCCGACAACCTGTCTCCACGTCAGCAGCGTTTGCGGGTTGGCATTGAGCGGGCGGGTCGGGGAGGAAAGACAGTTACCCTGGTTCGTGGCTTTGTAGGCGACGATGAGCAGCTACAGCAGTTGTGCCGCCAACTCAAGCAACGATGCGGCGTTGGCGGTACGGCCAAGGAGGGCGAGATAATCATCCAAGGCGACCATCGTGCGCGGCTTGTCGAGCTTTTGTGTCAGATGGGTTACACGCAGACAAAATGAAAAGACCGTATTTGCTGCTTGTCCGTTATCTGTTGGGAAGTCTCGGGTTGCTTCTTGTCGCCATGGGTGTGGCTTGGTCTGTCCTTTCCAACATGGGAACTCCGCCGCTTTCATGTCCGGCCTACGTGTTGACAAGCACAGGTCGGTTTACCATTGGCAATTGGACCATCTTCATCAACATGTTCTATCTTTTGGTGCAGATTGTCATCTTTCGCCGCCGCTTCAAGGCGAGATACCTGATGCAGATACTCGCCACCGTGGTGTTCGGCTATATGATAGACTTCTCGGTGTGGTGCTCCCTGTGGATGGTGTCGGAAGCTTTTTGCGTAAGGCTTCTGCTTGTGTTGCTTTCGTGCTTTGTCACGGCGTTGGGGGTAAGCATCGAGGTGCTGGCCCAGGCATGGATGCTATCGGCCGAAATGACCGTCTATGCCATATCCAAGACCTATCACACGCCGTTTGGCCAAACTAAGATGATCATGGATTCGTCGTTGGTGGTGCTCTCCATGGGCTTGA
>JAUNNV010000074.1:10882-11312 GCA_030531335.1 Bacteroidales bacterium | reverse complement strand
TATGGCGAAAATCCTAAGGCTTCTGAAACCGAGAAGAATCAGAAAATGAAGAAAAAGGATGTCGTTGTCCAGAAAATCGTGGCGTTTTTCAAAAAGAAAGTTGTAAAGTGATATTTTTTCATAACAAGAGAGCTTGTTTTGCCGACTTGTCGTTTGTGAAGGATTGTCATTGCCATCTTCTTCCAGGTGTAGATGATGGGGCTGACGAAATGAACGCATCGGTACAAATCTTGCAACGCATGATTGATGTGGGTGTGGGTGAAGTGGTGCTCACACCTCATATCAATCCTGAGATTTACCCCAACAATACAGAGCAATTTCTTCGGAAGCGTTTCAACAGGTTCATTTCCGAACTTCCGGCTTCAGTGTCAGGGTTGGTGCGTATTTCATTGGGTGGTGAGTATATGTTGGTCGATGGCTTTGAACAACG
>JAUNNV010000074.1:0-10872 GCA_030531335.1 Bacteroidales bacterium | reverse complement strand
GCGCCCCCGAGGAACTGTTGCAGATGGAACCTGGAAAGGTCCTGATAGAAATGTCGTATTATTACATCAGCCCTATCATCGAAAAGGCTATTTTCAATCTTATGATGGCTGGCATAACACCCATAATAGCCCATCCTGAACGTTACGTTTACCTTGCGGACAGTCTATCCTCCTTCGACCGTTATCACGACATGGGCGCGACTTTCCAGCTTAACTTGCTTTCGTTGAGCGGTGTCTATGGACCTGCGTCCATGCGGATTTTGGATTATATCAAGCGTAAAGGCTGGTATTCGTACTTGGGAAGCGATGCACATTCATTGCATCATTTCGAGTCGATAACAAGTATGAGATTCCCCAAAAGATATTTGTAGCCTAAAGTCCTGCTTGGCTTTACTGTGGTGTGGACTACACTAACAACATTAATAACCAAAATACAGAAGAATGATTGCCGAACTGTTTCTGTCAGCCTTGTTGCCTTTTTCCTTGAGTTTCAATCAAGGTGTGGATTCTGAACCCAAGTCCGACCGTTGTGAAATCGTACAAGGCGTGAGTGGTGAAGCCTTGCTTTTCAATGGCTTCACTTCGCGTTTGGTGATTCCAGCCGACCAGGCACCTGTACCCGCTGGGACGTTTACGGTCGATGTGTGGTTTTGCCCTGTAGCCTTCCCCAAAAGTCCGTGTCCCATCGTGTGTAAGCAAGACGATGCGACTTCGCAGGGATTCTCGCTCTACATTGATGCACGTGGTCGTGTGCATTTTCGCGTAAGCGATGGAAAGCACAATGCCGAGACGTACTCCAACCAACCGCTGCAATTGCAGCAATGGTCACGGTTGACATGCTTGTTCGAGGCAGGCAAGTTGTTGCGCTTGTCTATCAACGGACGTGAGGTGGCTCAGCAACTCATGGCTTTGACTGCTGTGCCCACCGCTGGCATAGCCATGTGGGTGGGGCGCACGCCAGTACGTACCATCAGCGAATACGAGAACGATAATGTACGAATCTATAGTTCGCTCGATGGTGCTCTTGACGAGCTACGACTTACAGAGGGTGTGGAGGCGTATCGGCAAGTGTTGGGACAGCAGTTCAACCGTCCTGTGGCTCCATCGTTTGAGCCCCGCATTTTGCCCAGCGGACCAGCAGAGGCCTTAGCCTTCGGATCTTGGTACATACCCTTGAAATTCTACAAACAGTGGGATGAGCAGTGGCGTGGCGATACGCCCGATGTAGTGATAGGCTTTGGTGAGCAACGTCCTTTCAGGGTGGTGTTTTGGCGAGGTATAGCCTACGCGCCATGTTTTGTGACAGAGAAAGGCAACTGGATGTCAAATGAATTCGTAGAGCGTCAGAAGGTCACGAAATGGGGTTGTTGCGAGTCGATGAGCGACAAGCACGCCGATTTTTCCAGCGTACGAATCTTGGAAAACACACCAGCCCGAACGGTTGTGCTTTGGCGCAACGCGCCAGTAGGTGTCAACCAACAGTTCCCTTATCAGGATGAGGAATCGCAGTGGGGCGATTGGTCGGAGGAAACCTATATTTTCTATCCCGACGGGGTGGGAGTACGGAAGATGGATGTGTGGAGTTCAAATCTTACCGATTGGTATGAGTGGTGCCAGTCGTTGCAGGTGCTGCATCCCCACCAGCGTCCAGAGGACGTGCTCGATGGAAGTAAGATCATGTCGGTGGCCGCAATGGACGGCAATGCAAAGACCTTCGGTTGGGATTGGAGCGCGAAGCGGACACAACACGAGCCGTCCATCCCACATGCCAACATCCAAGTGACTTATCTGAAAAGTCAGTGGAATCCTTTCCTGATTCTCGACGACCGCGAGGGGCCTAACGAAAATGAGACCGACGGACCACAGATTGATCGATATGCAGGCAAGTGGTCGGACTTCTCCGCTTATCCGTGGAGAAACCATTGGCCGGTGGTACAGGATTATGTGATTGGACGATACGCCACGGTAGCCGACGGCCCGGCGCACACCTACACGGCAACCCAGTACAATGCGGCATATTATAAGGATGAAACCAGCGGCAAGATGACCAAACTGATGCTTTGTGGTTGTACCGACCAGGATGCATCAGGCTTGTTGCCTTTGGCAAAGTCGTGGCTTCGTGCACCTAAGATGTTTTTGGGCGATCAGGAGGTCGATTACGACCTGACGGAACGTGCGTATCGTGTCAAGCGGACATCCGAGCAGATGGATATCCGAATTGAAGCCTCTGCCGAACATCCTGCGTGTGGCGTTTGTCTGTTGGTCGATGGTTGGAAGGGGGGCGATGTGCGTGAAATCATGGTTGATAGAAAACCATTGAAAGCCACACAATATGCCGTAGGTCACCACGTGACATACAACGGAAAGCGTCTTGTGGTCTGGCTTGATTTGAACCTAACCCAATCGACCCACCTTGTGATTAACTAAAAATTAAGAATTATGACTTGCACTCCCCAGAATTCGCGAAGCGAATAATCTTAATTCTTAATTCAAATTATCATTATCTTGGGTCAATTCTGATAATACACGTGTTTTACGCGCGTGCTGATGCCTGTAAGCACTTCGTATGGAATTGTGTCGAGCACACGGCTCAGTTCGGTGACGGGTAGTTTGTTCCCAAAGATTTCCACTTCGTCGCCTTCGTTACAGGCAATATCCGTCACGTCAATCATGCAGGCATCCATACAAATGTTTCCTACGTATGGTGCTTTTTGTCCGTTCACGAGGCAGTAGGCATTGCGGTTTCCTAATTTTCGATTCAGCCCATCGGCATATCCTATCGGGATTGTGGCAATGCGAGAGTCGCGTTCCATAGTGCTGCGACGGCTGTATCCCACCGATTCGCCTTTGGACACATTGTGTATCTGTAGGATGGTAGTCTTGAGCGTGCTGACGGTATGTAGCATTTGGTTGGTGGATGGGTCGATGCCGTAAAGACCCAATCCGAGACGAACCATGTCGAGTTGTCGGCCAGGGAAACGCTCAATGCCCGCGGTATTACAGATGTGTCGGATGATGTGTTGTGTAAAGGCCTGTTGCAAAGCGGTGGAGGCACGGTCGAAACATTCAAATTGTTGTTGGCTGAAAGCATCGAACTCATCGCAGTCCGAACCCACAAAGTGTGAGAATACAGAACGAGGGAACACGGCCGTTTGTCTGCGCAGGCGGGCGATGAGTTGTGGCATATCACTCTCGCTGAATCCCAATCGGTGCATTCCGGTGTCTATTTTTATATGTATCGGGATGTTGTTTGCCCCTTCTTTTTCAGCGGTCTTGATGAGCCCATCTATAAGTCGGAAGCTATACACTTCGGGCTCAAGTTGGTTGTCGAACAGGGTCTTGAATGAGGTCATTTCAGGATTCATTACAATGATGTTGGCGGTGATGCCGGCCTTGCGAAGGTCGGCTCCTTCGTCGGCTGTCGCAACGGCAAGGTAATCTACACGATGTTCCTGCAAGGTCTTGGCTACTTCAAGTGCGCCGGCTCCGTAGGCAGAGGCTTTCACCATGCAAACCATTCGGGTATCGGGCCGAAGCTGGTTGCGATACCAGTTTAGGTTTTCCACCAGTGCGTTTAGGTTGACTTCTAAAATGGTCTCATGTACTTTCAATTCGATGGCATCGGTGATGTGGTCGAATTGGAATATGCGAGAACCCTTAATGAGTACCAACTCATTGTGCAATTGTTCCAGCAGGGGTGATTGCAGCAGTTCGTTGGTGGTTTGGAAAAAGTATTTCTCCTGATTGAATAGCCGGGAGAACAAAGCAATCTGACTGCCTACCCCAATGAGCTTGTCTATTTGGTTGGAGTTTACGAGGTCGGCGACTTGTCGATACAGAAGCTTGCTGTTCTGCCCTGTCTGTAACAGATCGGAAAGGATGAGGGTCTTTCGTTGTCCCCTTTTCTGGTTTCGTCTGCCCATGAAATCCATGGCGATGCCCAACGACGACAAGTCGGCGTTGTAGCTGTCGTTGATGAGCGTACACCCATTTTTTCCTTCCTTAACTTCCAACCGCATGGCGACGGGTTCTAGTCGTGCCATTCTTTGGGCGATAGTTTCTGGTGTGAGCATCATGTAGAGTGCGATGGCCAGACAGTGGATGGAGTTTTCCACCGAGGCGTTGTCGATGAAGGGAATGGTGTAGCTGCCTTGAAATCCTATGTAACGGTAGCTGACGGTGGTGGTTTCCGCACCTTTGTCGATTTTGCTGATGTAGAGCGGACTTTCGGTATTCTCGACCGACCATGCTATTTCTTTCGCACCGAACAACGATTTTCCCACACATTCCGAGATGAGGGGGTCGTCGCCATTGTAGATAATGATGTCGCTTTTCTCGAATAAGGAGAGTTTCTCCATGCACTTCTCACGCAACGAATAGAAATTCTCCTGATGGGCACCACCAATGTTGGTGATGATGCCGATGGTGGGATTGATGATGGGCTGTAGGTTTTGCATTTCGTTCATTCCCGAAATTCCGGCCTCAAAAATGGCCAGTTCGGTTTGCTCGTTCATCATCCAGACCGACAAAGGCACTCCTATTTGCGAGTTGTAACTGAGTGGAGAGCGTGTGATGACTTTTTCGGGAGAGAGCAACTGATAGAGCCATTCCTTCACGACCGTTTTTCCATTACTGCCGGTGATTCCAACCACAGGAGCGTTGAATGTGGCCCTATGATGCTCGGCCAACATCTGCAACGCTTTCAGCACATTGGGCACTACAAGAAAGTTGGCGTCAGGACAGCTCGCAGCCAACGCATTGTCGAGTGTCACAAAGTTGCGCACGCCCCGCTCGTACAGTTCGGCGATATAGTTGTGTCCGTCGTTCCTCCTCGTGCGAAGTGCGAAGAAGAGGGTCTCGTCGGGAAACAGCAACGATCGACTGTCAGTGAGCAACCAACTGATTCGTGCCGGGAGATTGCCGGTTCGGACTGCCTTTATCGTCGTGCAGATTGATTCAATAGTTCTTGACATTGGTTTATTTCGTTTTCGACATGAATGAAAGGATATTCTTCATGAAAATGATGCAGTTTTTGGATGGTCTGACCAAGAAAATGCTTCCATGAGAGAGCTTGTGGATTCAATGGGCGATGTGCCAGCAACTTTTGGATGGATTCCCATTGAGCAAGGATTTGTCGGGCGCGTGTGTCGAGGCATGTATCCTGGAAACGCTCCAAAACATACTGGACAGCCAGGGATGATGGATGCAACATGTCGTCAGCATAGAAACGGTAGTCGCGAAGCTCGTCCATAAGGATTTCGTATGATGGGAAATAGGTACAGTGGGAGTGTCGTCTCACCAGTTCCTCGACGGCCAACAACAAGGTAGCCTTGCTCAGTTGGTTGGCATGGAATCCGTCGCGCTGGTGACGGATGGGACTCACGGTAAAGACCACTCTGGTGTCGCCCTGCTGTAGGCAAGGAAGGGCTTCCCAACGCGCGACGATTTCGTCGGTCGAAAGCATCCGGCGTGTGAAGGTGCTTTCGGGCATTTTATGGCAGTTGCCCACAATCCGTCCGTCGCGCTCATATACCCAAGCAGTGCCAAAGGTAATGATCAGTACATTGCGCTGGTAGATGTCGGCTTCGCCCGCATGTTGTCGGATGAGCCGGAGTGTGTCTTCGGCATGGGCGGAGGAGAAGGAACTGTGGTGCATCCAGCTGTGCCAGATGCCATTGTCATCGAGAAACAAGTCATCGATGCCATATTGCTTGCCATCGTAGAGTTGCTGTAATGCCTCGGCTACCGATAGGGGGTTGTAGAGTACACCAAAGGGGTTGGTGCAGCACGTGAACTTGCTTTTGGCAAGGAAACTGCCAAAGTTCTCAGCAAAGCACGACCCCATGAGCAGCATGTTGTCGTCGTATCCCAGACTGATGACCTTACACGGTGATTCTACCCTTGTCCTAAACTCCATTGCGCATTTATCATTTATCATTTACCATTCAGCTATTGCAAAGCAAAAACAGATTGCAAATAGTAAATCGTAAAACAGCAAATAACAAAAAAGTGCTGCAAAGATACGGACAATTCACAGATAATGCGTATTTTTGTGAGCAAAATGTGCATGTGGTGATGGAACAAAACAACAGATATAAGTATCTCCCATCGATAGATTCGCCTACAGACTTGCGCAAGATTCCTTTGAATGAATTGCCGGAAGTCTGTACTGAACTGCGCCAGAAAATCATTGATGAGTTGTCGTGCAATCCAGGGCATTTCGCATCGAACATGGGTACTGTGGAACTGACGGTGGCGTTGCATTATGTGTTCGACACTCCCGACGACCGAATCGTGTGGGACGTGGGGCATCAGGCTTACGGACACAAGATACTTACCGGAAGGCGCGATGTGTTTTGCACAAATCGCAAGTTGAATGGCCTGCACCCATTCCCATCGCCCGACGAGAGTCCTTACGATGCATTTGTGGCGGGTCATGCCTCCAATTCCATCTCAGCGGCATTGGGCATGGCTGTGGCTGCCGCACAGGAAGGAAGGAAGAATCGCAAGGTGGTGGCTGTGATTGGCGATGGTTCCATGGGGGGCGGACTGGCCTTCGAAGGTCTGAACAACGCATCTGTCACCCCCAACAACTTGTTGATAATATTGAACGACAATAACATGGCCATTGACCGTTGTGTAGGTGGTCTGCGACAATATCTGCTCGACCTGCATACTTCCAAGGAGTACAACGATATTCGACAGGGTTTGGCCAGGCTATTCGGCACTTTCGGCATCCTGACCGAAGACCGTCGGAAACGCTTGCTTCGTTTCAACAACAGCTTGAAAGCAATGATGATGCATCAGCAGAATATCTTTGAGGGATTGAACATCCGATATTTTGGTCCTTTGAACGGTCATGACGTGAAAACGTTGGTAAAGACTTTGCGCGACATCAAGGATATGGAAGGTCCCAAACTACTTCACATACACACGGTAAAGGGCAAAGGCTTTCCTGCATCGGAGAAAGACCCTGCAGCCTGGCATGCCCCAGGATGTTTCGACAAGCACACGGGCGAACGTCGTATGTCATCGGACGAGAGCTTGCCTCCCCTCTATCAGGAGGTGTTTGGCGAAACCTTGTTGGAACTGGCCCACCAAAACGAACGAATCGTAGGTGTCACTCCAGCTATGCCGTCGGGCTGTTCCATGAAGCTGATGATGCAGGCCATGCCCCAACGGGTATTCGATGTGGGGATAGCCGAGGGTCATGCCGTGACCTTTTCGGGTGGCATGGCCAAGGATGGACTACAGCCTTTCTGCAACATCTATTCATCGTTTGTACAGCGTGCCTACGATAATGTCATTCACGACGTGGCCTTGTTGCGTCTGCCTGTGGTGTTGTGTATCGACCGTGCTGGATTGGTGGGCGAGGACGGCTCCACCCATCATGGTGCTTTCGACATGGCTTTTCTGCGTCCGATTCCCAACCTGACCATCGCCTCGCCCTACGACGAGCATGAGTTGCGTCGGTTGATGTTCACGGCACAACTTGCCGGGAAGGGACCTTTTGTGATTCGTTATCCGCGAGGACGAGGCTCGTTGGCCGATTGGAAATGTAAGTTGGAGGAAATACCGATAGGTACAGGCCGACAACTGAGGCAAGGTCGCGATGCCGCATTGGTGAGCATCGGCCCGATAGGACAGGTGGCGGCTACAGCCATCGAAGAGCTTGAGCGTACCACTGGCATTTCCGTGGCACATTACGACCTGCGCTTTCTGAAGCCGCTCGACGAGTCAATGTTGAGTAGTATAGGGCAGCAGTATGGGCAGGTGTTCACACTTGAGGATGGAGTTCGTAACGGAGGCATGGGTAGTGCGGTGATGGAGTTCATGGCCGACCACGGTTATTATCCCCATGTTCATAGAATGGGATTGCCCGACGAGTTTGTGGCTCATGGAAGCGTGTCGGAACTCCACAAGCTATGTGGCTTGGACGAAATGGGGATAATGCAATTCATGGAAACAAAAATCAAAGGCTTATGAAAGTAATCATAGCGGGAGCAGGAGCAGTAGGGACGCATTTGGCAAAGTTGCTTTCGGGCGAGCGTCACAGCATCGTGTTGATCGATGAGAGTGAGGAACGGTTGATGAAGCTGAGTTCCAATTTCGACTTGCTCACGGTAAAGGACTCCCCCACATCGATTTTTGCCCTGAAGAATGCAGGAGTGGAGAATGCCGACCTGTTTGTGGCGGTAATGCCGGAGGAGAGCCGCAACATCACGGCGTGCATGTTTGCCAACAACCTGGGTGCTAAGAAGACGGTGGCTCGCATCGACAATCCGGAATACTTGATACCAAGAAACGCTGAATTCCTGAAAAAACTTGGCATACATTCGTTGATTTATCCGGAAATGTTGGCCGCACGCGAGTTGCTCGATGCCATACGCACTACCTGGCTCCGCCAGTGGTGGGAGTTTTGTGGTGGCACATTGGTGCTTATCGGTACAAAACTACGCGAGGAATCCCGAATTCTGAACATACCCCTAAGCAATCTGAAAAACGGCGACATACCCTATCATGTAGTGGCCATTCGTCGGGGTAACGAAACGATTATTCCCGGGGGGCGCGACGTGCTGTTGGAAAACGACATGGCATACTTCACCACCACAAAAGAACATGTGCCAGACATCCGCACGCTCGTGGGGAAGGAACATTACCCTGAGATGCGCGATGTGGTCATCATGGGCGGTAGTCGGATAGCTGTCCGCGTTTCGCAATACGCTCCAGAATCGATGCGCATCAAGATTATTGAGAAAAATCTGGAACGTTGCCAGTGGCTGACCGAGAAGTGCGATGACGACACATTGATTATCAATGGCGATGGCAGCGACATGGATTTCCTGAAAGAGGAGGACATCGAAAATGCACAGGCTTTTGTGGCACTTACGGACAATTCCGAAACCAATATCCTGGCATGTCTGGCAGCCAAACGCTTGGGAGCCGGCAAGACGGTGGCCGAGGTGGAGAACATGGACTACATTTCGATGGCCGACAGCATGGACATCAGTGCCATCATCAACAAGAAGAAAATCGCGGCAAGTTGCATCTATCAGATGATGCTCGATGCCGATGTCGAAAATGTGAAATGCTTGACTTTCGCCAATGCCGACGTGGCGGAGTTTGTCGTCAAGAAAGGTGCGACCATCACAAAACACCCTATCAAAGATATAGGGTTACCCAAGGGCATCACCATAGGAGGCATGTTGCGTGCCGACAAGGGGATGTTGGTTACGGGCACCACACAGATTCAGGCTGGCGACCATGTGGTGGTGTTTTGTTTGGAGAACATGATAAGCAAGGCCGAAAAATTCTTCCGCTGATGATTAACTTCCGAATGATTTGCCGCATCATGGGTTTCCTGCTTTATATCGAAGCTGGGATTTTGGCGGCTTGTTCATGTTTTGGCTTCTTTTTTCACGAAGCCGATATGCATGCTTTCTTGCTGTCGGCAGGTGTGACTGTGTTGGCTTCGGGAATCTTTTCATTCGTTGGCAGAAAGGCAGAGCGTCGCTTGGGAAGACGCGACGGATATTTCATTGTAGTGGTTGCGTGGGTGTTGTTCTCTTTGTTTGGCATGTTGCCTTTCTTGATGAGCGGCAGCGTGTCCAATCTCACCGATGCCTTTTTCGAGACAATGTCTGGATTTACGACCACTGGTGCCACCATCTTTGCGGATGTCGAGGTGCTGCCGCATGGAATACTGTTCTGGCGATGTCTTACACAGTGGATAGGAGGTTTGGGCATCGTGTTTTTTACCATTGCCGTCCTGCCTGTATTCGGGGTTGGAGGCATGAAGATGTTTGCTGCCGAAGCCACAGGCACGTCGTATCAGAAAATCAGTCCACGCATTGAGGTCACAGCCCGCTGGATTTGGTCGATTTATCTACTCTTGACCTTGGCCGAGACAGGGTTGCTTTATATGGCTGGCATGGACTGGTTCGATAGTGTCTGCCATGCGTTGGCAACGACAGCAACAGGCGGATTCTCCACCTACAATGCCAGTGTGGCCGCATTCCATTCTCCGTTGATAGAGTATATCATCATGTTGTTCATGCTGTTGTCGGGTGTCAATTTCTCGTTGTTGTATTTTTCTCTCTTTCGCTTCAACATGAAGAGGCTATGGCGCGACACCGAGGTACGTTATTACCTCTTCCTTGTCGTGGCGTTAGGTACATTCATCGGTTTGGGATTGTTCTTCACCTCTCCTCTCGATTTCGAGGAGAGCTTGCGCGAGTCGTTCTTTCAGGTCATTTCGGTGCTGACCACTACAGGCTTCGAGACCGCTGATTTTCGTCGTTGGACTCAGTTGCTGTGGGCTTGCTTGCCTTTGGTCATGTTTTTTGGTGCTTGTTCTGGATCCACTTCAGGCGGAATCAAGTGTATCCGTCTGGCTATCATGGTCAAGGCCACTCAAAATCAGTTCCGACGCATCCTCCATCCCAATGCAGTGCTTCCTATCCGCATTAGTGGGCAGGTGGTTTCGCAGAACATCAGGAGTGCTGTTTTGGGCTTCACGTTTGTGTATATTTTCATTGTGGCGTGTGCCTGGTTCTTTTTCATTGCTTTTGGTATTCATTATCGCGACTCTTTTGGGCTGGTGATGTGTTGCATCAGCAATGTTGGCGCGGCTTTGGGGGTCGATGGCCCGATAAGCGACTTGGGCTCTATCTCAGTGGTGGCGAAGTGGTTGTGCTCTTTCCTGATGTTGATAGGCCGTCTGGAGCTTTTCAGTGTGTTGTTGCTGTTCTCGCCCGATTTTTGGAATAAACGCTGATTTGCCATTTACCATCATGTTATTTGCTATTTTACAATTCACGATTTACCATCTGTTTTTGCCTTGCAATAGCTAAATGGTAAATACTAAATGAT
>JAUNNV010000073.1 GCA_030531335.1 Bacteroidales bacterium | reverse complement strand
CATGAAACCATTATTTCAAGCCATGAAACCACCATTTCATGGCTTGATACCGTCGTTTCATGGCTTGAAACGACGAAGACATCGGGAGAACAGAATGATGAGTTGCCGATAAAAAAACGAAAAGACTTAGGAAAACAATATAAAACCCCATACGCCATGGCAGAATACATCATGAGAGAATTGCCGGACATGGACGGCAGCGGAGAAAAGAAATACTACTATCAGATTCGTACCTTTAGCCATTTTACATCCAAGGATTTCGTAAGACAACTGTGCCGGCCAGGTTCTGGACTGTCCGAGGGTGATGTCATCAAGGTGATGTCGGGCATCGTCGAAGAGATGAACGTGTGGCTTTCATTAGGACATACCGTTACCATTGATGGATTAGGTACGTTCAGTCTTTCGATAAGTGTGACGGACGATGTTAAAGCTGAGGACTTTGAGGGGAACAAGAAGAAAGTCACAGGCAAGCAAATAAAAGTACGTGGTGTGAAATTCCGCCCGAACAAGCAATTGGTCAAAGACATTGGAAGCCACTGCAAGCTATACAAAAGCAAGACCTTGCCAAACAACCGTTCGCCCTACACCCGTGAGGAAAGGTTGAAAATGGCACAAGACTACCTCGCAGAACATCATTTCATGCGTGTCAAGGACTACGAGTCGATGACCAAGCTGCCTCATAGTACAGCCGCCAACGAGTTGCGCGACTTCTGCATCCAACCCACAGGAATCACCTTCGAAGGAAGGGGAAACACAAAGGTTTACATGAATCGACAACCGTATAATGAGAAAAAAGAATAGTGCTAACTTAACAATAATAGGATGTTCAATTCGTTGTAACTCATTAGGCCCTGTTTTTATAGAACGGATTCCACTCGAATTTGTGAATTAATAGAACCTACCTTATAAACTATTGGCATTTAAAAATATAAAGCATTGCATCTGTAGAAACAATATGGAAAACGAAAAATATTCAAACTATCCGTTATCTATCAATGCCATTTTGGGATTAATAGAAGCAAATGACATAGCTATTCCTGAAATTCAGCGACCTTTCGTTTGGAAGAAGACACAGGTTCGCGACTTAATAGATTCATTATATAAAGGTTATCCCACAGGTTACATCATCTTATGGAAGAATCCGAATGTAAAATTGAAAGATGGAACCATGTCATCTGGTAAGAAGATTCTAATAGATGGTCAGCAGCGAATAACCGCATTGATGACAGCGATTGCAGGAAGGACAGTTTTCAATAGTGAGTATCAGGAAGAACGTATAAAGATTGCATTCAACCCTCTGGCGGCAAAAAGTGAGAATTCGGGTGCCGAGATGTTTGCTGTAGCAACTCCCGCCATCCAAAAAAGCAAATGGTGGATCCCTGACATTGCCGACTTATTTCGTACGTCGTATTCCTCATTTAAGTTTATTCCACAGTATTGTGAAAACAATCCAGATATTGAACCAGAAGAATTGGAAAGAATCATATCCAAGGTCAGAGGTATTGCCAATCGCATGATTGGCGTTATTGATTTGTCAGAGAATTTGGATATAGATGTCGTTACGGATATATTCATTCGCATCAACTCCAAAGGTACCCCGTTGAGTCAGGGAGACTTTGTCATGTCAAAGATTGCAGCAGATGAGATCCATGGTGGTAATACTTTACGCAAGGTCATTGACTATTTCAGCCATTTGGCTGTTGCTCCTTCATTTTATGACTACCTCGCATCGCACGATACGAGTTTTGCTGCTACGCCATACTTGCAAAAGTTGGCATGGTTGAAAGATGACACGGAAACAGTTTATGATCCAGAGTGTGATGATGTTGTTCGTGTGGCGTTTATGTGCAAGCTGAAAAGAGCCAAGCTGTCGAATCTCGTGAGCTTGTTGTCTGGACGGAGTTTTGAAACAAGAGAGTTTAAGGAAGAAATTGTAGAACAGACATACAAGGATTTTACAGAAGGAGTCTTGAAAGTCATCAACGAGTATAATTTCAAGCAGTTCATGATTGCCATCAAATCGGCAGGATTCATTTCTCCTCGACTGGTCAATTCCAACATGGCACTTGATTTTGCTTACACGATATACCTATTATTGAAGGAGTCTGGCGAAGTACCTGTTGAGGACATCAAACGATATGTGCAGAAGTGGTATGTGTTTTCTGTCTTGACGGGACGATATAGCAGCTCGCCAGAATCAGCCTTTGCAAAAGACCTCAGGCTTATTTGTGAACGAGGTGTTATGTCCGTGTTGATGGAAATAGAAAATGCCACTTTGTCCGATACTTTCTGGAATATTGCATTGGTTCAGGAATTGTCATATACATCAACAAATAATCCAACATACTTGGTCTTTCTTGCTGCTCAGATATTTTTCAATGATATATCATTCCTATCCGCCAATGTTCCAGTGCGTGAACTCATTGTACTTGGCGGTGACGTGCATCATATATTCCCCAAACAATATTTGATGGACAATCATTTTAACAAGTCTCAATACAATCAAGAGGCAAATTATGTATTCCTCGACCGGCCTGTAAACATTTCCATTGGCAAGAAGGCTCCAAATGTATATCTTCAGGAGGCAAGGAATCATTGCCTGACAGGCAATCCGAACAGCCCCGGCCTTATCAATGACATAGACAAATTCTATGCAAACCTTGAAGCCAACTGTGTTCCTGTAGAAGCACTCGACATGGATTTCCATTCTTATGATTCTTTCCTCGAAAAACGTCGTTTGATGATGGCGGCAAAGATTAAGCAATATTACTATAGCCTTTAAAGAACAGTAACGATGAAAGAATGGTATTCGGAGCAACATGAACCAACGGAATGCCTAACAATCCAGTAATTCTAAAATTAAACTTATGTCACAAATTCATAAAGACTCTATTACTTGTCCAAAATGTAGCACGAAAGGTGATTTTGAATATTGGGCATCGATAAATATTGACCTTAATCCTGAGTTGAAAGATAAAATCTTTAATGAGGAAATCTTCGTATGGACATGTCCAAAATGCGGAACAAGGGTTTTTATTCCCTTCGGAACATTATACCATGACATGAAGCACAGCTTTATGATATTCTTTTCTCACGATGAACCTGAAAACGACAACAAATACGACCCAATGGAAATACCAGATATGGTGGGAATTGAAAAGAATTACACTTTTCGGGTAGTTTATGGCCTTTTGAATTTCAAGGAGAAAATTCTGGTTATGGAGAACATGCTAAACGATATTGCTGTGGAAAAATTGAAATATATGATAATTCACCATATGGATGAGTCAATGGCAGAAAAAGGTGTAAGGCTCTTCTTCCAAGGAATTACCAAATCTGATGAGGAAAATGAATATGGTCAGATGGTGTTCTATTGCCAAATGCCAGATGACAAGAGGTCAGGCAACATAGCTCTTCCAATGGAAAGATACTATGAACAATGTTTGTCGCTTGAACTCGACAAAAGGTTCAGTGTTACAAACTGTATGTGTATTGACGAAGGATGGATTGCTGATAAAATGAAAGGAACAGAATAATGCAGAAGGTTGGAACTATTGGTGAGTTCATCTTGATAGAAGATGGTTTCTGGTGCGGTACAATTGACAAGAACGGCAGGATGCGCATCTCCCCTGACCTTCATTATCGCTCTATCTATGAATTTGTGGACGGTGTGGCTATTGCTTGCCAAAGCATTCAGAAAAATGAGGCCTTGAAGTGGGGGCTCATTGACGCAGATGGCAATCACGTCAGCGAATTCAAGTACGGATTTGTGGAAGCTTGGGGCGAAGGTTATTACAAGTGTGAGATTGGCAATAAAAAGAACATTCTCAGAAAAGATGGTTCTGAGGTTCTTAAGAATTGGTTCAACGATGTATATAAAGTAGAACGTGGCCTATTTGTAATAAGCAATACTATTCGCAAGACAAAAGAACACCCAACCCTTTACCTTCGTGGTTTGGCAAGTGTGAATGGAGATGTTTTGTTCCCTCCTATATTTGATCGTTTGGGATGGCATGATGAAATAACGCTCGATTTCTTCTATGCAGAAAAGAACGGTAAGCCTTACATAATCACAAAGGAAGGTTCGATTATCGACCCGGCAGGCGATCATTTGCCTAAGTCTTCTGATGAAGAGGACAATTTCATTTGGAATGGTCCGAAGGACACCGTATGCGATGGATGTATCTTTACTGATGGCATTAATAACAAGGGGGAAGGATGCAGGAAGTTGCAGAAACAAGACTTCCGCAATAATGTTATCAAGGGACGTTGCGAATATTGTAAACAGAATGAGCAAGATGTCTCTTGTCGAGAGAAATGGGATATGGACCATGACGAGCAAGCTAAGGACAAGGCATCAAAGGTGAGTGATGTCTATGCGACCAAGTTGGTAAAAGACTTTATTCAAGATAAACTTAATGGAGATATCATGCAACTTGTTACTTTCAATTTCAGCGAATTGAAAAACGATAAGAAATATGGCAATTGTGGTGGTTTTGCTTTTTCAGCAGAGAGGACCAATATTATGAAAGCTATCATGACATTGACATATTCAGAAGTATGGCCTGAGATTTCATACTATGGTTTTGAACGTTATGATTATAATGTGACGATGGTCAATACGTATTTCATGTTGCTTGGATCTCCTGTGGGTAATAGTTTCAAGGGGATGCAGAATTTTCGGCCATCAGCCGACTTGCTTGACAGAGCTTGGACATTTCATTCTTTGTGCCATACGATAGGAAACTATGTGACATGGGCAGGTGGTGTTGGTGTGTGCCGTGAACAGTTATGCAGGGCACAGCGTTATGTTGACACTTATTTAGAGGCAATCCATCTTGCATTTACGAATGTAAGGAAAGGTAACACGGACATTCTTTCAGCCATCAATCACAAGAAGAAAGTGTATGCGCCATATCGTAGCGATGAAGGTTTTACGGAGATGTGCAAGAAGATGTTCCTGGGTGACTATCTTGACCGTCTGGGAAAACCCGTGCGAATGTTTGATGGAGTATGGAGTGATCAGAAAGATCTTACCCGTGAAGCATACATCAAAGCTGTTGAACAATACTTTGATTTTTGTGAAATGGAGATACCAAGACGCTCAAGGATGATTGTCAATCAGCTTATGGAAGTCTTAGGTATGGATTCTCCTATTATTGAATTAGAGAAGTTCATTACGTTGGAGATGCCCCAAGACTTTGAGGTGCTACGCTCAATGCCGGAGGATCCTGACGGAGCTATCTCATATGAGAAATATACAGCCAATGCAGTGTGCTTCATCCAGACTTCCCCTATAAACACAGAAGAAGCCATGCCTCTGACTGACATCAAACCAATTATAGATGACTTACATCAGGGGCTTGCCGACAATCAGGGAATTGTCGAGGTCGTGAATGGAGATACTAAATACAACAAACAATTTGTATATAGCATAATCAAAAGTGCAAGAGAGCATCAAGGCATGAACTACATACTTACCATGCATGTTGTTAAGAAAGGGAAAGCACTTTGTGTCCGAGGCCAATTTGAGGAGATGGGCACTACGGGAATACGTGATACTACTGTCTATGAGTATGCTCGCCGCCAGAACCTTGTGAAAGCAATTGGTGGGGAGGGATGGTTTGAGGATCCGTATGATGAGGGATTCACTCGTGGGCTTAGAATGAATCTTTCTGAGAAAAGAGAATACGACATGTCCTTCCCTAATCACCCACTATCTCAGATGAGGACTTTCATTTCATTTATCATTGAAAACAATTGACCACATAGATGTGAACATGAACGTGATTTGGTGAACCTCGAAAGATGCCGACAGTATGGCTCACTATGATGAAAATAACGAAAGGGACATATTGCGCAGTAAATTCCCTTTAGGAAAATAATCCGACGAAAGGCGTGGAAGTCTCGGATTAAATTGCTACTTTTGCCGCGTTGTTTCGATGGCCGTTTCGATGGGACTTTTGTTGCGTCCAATCGGATCGATGGAATCGGTTGGGCAAAGAGTTGATGAGTCTTTATGGCTTGGCAATTCATAAGGGTATCAACATATAGATAGAATGGCGTGGTTGATGAAAAGCGCGACAAGCTTTTGTCGCTCTTTTGAAAAACTAAGGAACAACGACCAATAAAAAAGGAGAAAAACGAAAAAAGAAATGATGACAGCAAACGAAATCAGAGACTCATTCAAGAGTTTCTTCGAGTCGAAAGGACACCAAATTGTGCCTTCCGCTCCGATGGTTGTCAAGGACGACCCCACCTTGATGTTTACAAATGCAGGCATGAACCAGTTCAAGGACATTATTCTTGGCAATCATGCAGCGAAGTATCGGCGCGTAGCCGATTCGCAAAAGTGCCTCCGTGTGAGCGGCAAGCACAACGACTTGGAGGAAGTGGGTCACGACACCTACCACCACACCATGTTCGAAATGCTTGGCAACTGGTCGTTTGGCGACTACTTCAAGAAAGAAGCCATCAGCTGGGCTTGGGAGTATCTGGTGGATGTGCTCAAGCTCAATCCTGCCGACCTGTATGCCACAGTGTTCGAAGGGTCGGCTGACGACGGCATCGAACGCGATAACGAGGCTGCCTCCATTTGGGAACAGTTCCTGCCAAAAGGCCATATCATCAACGGCAACAAGCACGACAACTTCTGGGAGATGGGCGACACAGGCCCCTGTGGCCCTTGTTCGGAGATTCATGTGGATTCACGCCCTGCCGCAGAAAAGGCTCTTACGCCGGGCGCACAGTTGGTGAACAAGGATCATCCGCAAGTCATCGAAATCTGGAACCTTGTGTTCATGCAGTACAACCGAAAGGCCGACCACAGTCTTGAGCCGCTTCCTGCAAAGGTCATCGACACCGGCATGGGCTTCGAACGCTTGGTTCGCACGCTGCAGGGCAAGACCTCCAATTACGACACCGATGTGTTCCAGCCTCTGCTTACAGCCATCGGCAACATGGCTGGCATGAAGTATGGCGCCAATGAAAAGACCGACATCGCCATGCGTGTGGTAGCCGACCACATCCGTACCATAGCATTCTCCATCACCGACGGACAGTTGCCAAGCAATGCCAAGGCGGGTTATGTTATCCGTCGCATCCTACGTCGTGCCGTACGCTATGGATACACGTTCCTCGGTTTCAAGCAGCCGTTCATGTACAAGCTTCTCCCCGTATTGCTCGACAATATGGGCAATGCTTACCCCGAGCTACTGACCCAGCGCACACTCATTGAAAAGGTGATGAAGGAGGAAGAAGACGCATTCCTGAAAACTCTTGAGACAGGCATCCGACTGCTCGACAAGATTATATCGGACACGAAGGCGGCCGGGAAAAAGGAGATAAGTGGAGTGGATGGCTTCGTGCTTTACGACACTTACGGATTCCCTCTCGACTTGACCGAACTCATCCTACGCGAGAACGGCATGGCTGTCAACGGGCAGGAGTTCAACAGCGAAATGCAAAAGCAAAAGCAACGCGCCCGCAATGCCGCTTCGGTGGAAACAGGCGACTGGATGACACTGGACGAGGGAGAGACCCACTTTGTGGGATATGACTATACGGAATACGAAACCCGTATCCTGCGGTACCGACAAATCAAGCAGAAAAATCAGACGCTTTATCAGATTGTACTCAGCGACACTCCATTCTATGCCGAAAGTGGTGGACAGGTGGGAGACTCTGGTGTGCTATGCAGCGAGTTCGAGACCATCGAGATTGTTGATACGAAAAAGGAAAACAATCTTCCTATCCATATAGCCAAGACCTTGCCCACACATCTTGATGCGCCCATGATGGCTTGCGTCGATACGGAAAAGCGCGATGCTTGTGCGGCAAACCACTCGTGCACCCACTTGCTCGACGAAGCCCTGCGCCAAGTGCTGGGCACCCATGTGGAGCAGAAGGGATCGTTGGTCACCCCCGATTCACTTCGTTTCGACTTCAGCCATTTCCAAAAGGTCACCGACGAGCAACTGCGCGAGGTGGAACATCTGGTCAACGCTAAAATCCGCCAAAACATTCCACTCACCGAATACCGCGACCTGCCTATTGAGAAGGCCAAGGAGCTGGGCGCCATTGCATTGTTTGGCGAGAAATATGGCGATGAGGTGCGTGTAGTACAATTCGGTTCGTCCATTGAGTTCTGTGGAGGCACACACGTATCGGCCACGGGCAAGATTGGTATGGTGAGAATCCTATCCGAAAGCTCCGTCGCTGCAGGCGTTCGCCGTATCGAGGCCATTACCGGAGCGAAAGTGGAGCAGATGCTCGACACGATGGAGGACACCATGCGAACACTGCGGGGACTTTTCAACAATGTCCCCGACCTAAATGTAGCCATACGCAAATCCATCGAGGAAAATGCAAGTTTGAGGAAACAAGTGGAGGATTTCATGAAGGACAAGGTTGTTGCATGTAAGAACGAACTTCAGGGCAAAGCCACGGAGGTGAATGGTGTGAAGGTCATCAAGAGCATCCTGCCACTACCTGCCGATGCCGTCAAGGACATTGCTTTCCAACTTCGTGCCGAGGCAATGACCAATCTACTTGTCGTGCTTGGAACCATGCAATTCGATAAGCCGATGCTTACCGTGATGCTTACCGACGACCTTGTGAAACGAGGATTGCACGCTGGCAAGATGGTGCGCGAGGCGGCCAAACTCATACAAGGCGGTGGTGGCGGCCAGCCTCACTTTGCCACGGCTGGAGGCAAGAATGCCGCCAACCTGAAAGAGGCAATCGAGAAAGTCGTGGAACTGGCTGGGTTGTAATGACAGCCGATGCCATCCTGATAACCATAAGCCTGCTATGCCTGTTGTTGGGCATGGCAGGTTGTTTTGTCCCCACCATACCCGGCCCTCCTCTGTCGTATTGTGGACTGTTGGCACTCAACCACACACATCAGGTGCACTTCTCCGCCACTTTCATGATGGTGACCTTGTTGTTCGTAGTGCTGATTCAATTGTTGGATTACGTCGTCCCCGTGTTGGGCACAAAACTGAGTGGAGGCACTCGGTGGGGAAACTATGGCAGTCTTGCAGGAACCATATTGGGATTGTTCTTCCTTCCTTGGGGATTGCTGATGGGGCCGCTTGCAGGAGCTTTTATCGGAGAATTGCTGGGTGGAAACAATGTCCGGGCATCCATGAGGTCGGGAATCGGTTCGCTCGTCGGGTTCCTTGCCAGTACATTCATCAAGCTTATCTTTTGCATCACTCTGTTCATATACAGTTGCGTCAAACTGTTTTTTTGAAAACACAGTCTTTCACAAACCTATTAACTATACACACGGAAACATGAAAAAACAATTGCTGTCAGCCTTCATCCTATTGCTTCAGATTCTTCCAGGATTTGCCCAACAACTTTATCAAACAACCAAGGAGTCCATTGCCGCTGCTCACACCATACTCGCGGAGGACGAGTGGTATGGTTTCAAACGCATCAAGTTCGATTTTGGAGGACGGACTGCATGGATAGTGCTGCCCGACTGTGACCCACAACAAGAAAAGCCCTGGACATGGACCATGCAATGGGCCGAGGCATACGTTGACCGCACGGGTGTGCCCGATTTGCTGCGCAAGGGCTTTCATCATGCCACGCTTGAGGCCTACGACACACGTGCCGACGAGGCGGCATTACCGGTGTTCGCTTCCTTCCAGGCTTTCCTCACCGACACGCTGCATCTGGCTCCCAAAGCCAACCTTGTAGGCATGAGCTGGGGTGGCTTCTACTCTGTGCGTTATGCCACCCACTATCCTCAAAATGTGAATCGGATTTATCTCGATGCACCCTTGCTCACCTTTCATGACAGGAAAGACCAGTCACCCGAATCCATAGGCTCCTGGGCCATGAGCCACCCTGCCAATCACGACTGGGCTTCCGACCCTCGAATGCCTCTCAACATGGCGGAGCGGTTGGCTGCCACACACATTCCAGTCATGTTGCTCTATGGTGGGCAGGACCAGACGGTTCTGCCGGAAAACAACTGCGAACCGTTTGCCAAACGATTTGCTGCTGCCGGAGGCAACATCATGATTACCAAACGCGACCTTTTTGGGCATCATCCACATGGCTTGGATCCTGACAAGACCAAACCGATTGTCGATTTCTTCACAAAAGAGTAGCACCCCCTACAGGTCGAATCGTTTCGTCAATGTAAAGGCCTGATTTGTTTTTTCAGTCCACCAGACATTTGTTCATGCAGCAGCGTGAAGAAAATGGAGGATGGTGAATGCGCTTCCGGCTTTTGTATTAGATTTGATGAATGAGTTGCGTGAGGTTGACGGTGAACATACGTGCAGCCATGGCGAGTAGAATAAAACCAAAGAACTTGCGGATGATGTAAATGACCGTTGTGCTGACAATCCGTTGTATCCGTTCGGTCATCTGAAGCACGACGAATACCACTATCATGTTGAGAAGCAAGGCAAGCAATATGTTGATGTCGGCATATTCGCCACGCAATGAAAGAAGTGTTGTGAATGCACCTACACCGGCAATAAGAGGAAATACCAGCGGCACAATTGCACTCCGCTTTGAAGGACCGTTGTTCTTGAAAATCTCGATGTCGAGAATCATTTCAATGGCGAGACAGAACAGCACCATTGCTCCGGCAATGGCAAACGAGCTTTTATCTACTTGAAACAAGCGCAAGAGCATGTCGCCTGCATAGAAAAAAGCAAAAAGAACGATGGCCGACAGGGTGGCTGTTTTCCTTGCGTTGACGTCCATTCCTTTCTCGCGTAGTGAAATGATGATGGGCACAGCGCCGACAATGTCGATGATGGCAAAAAGAACCAAGAACGCGCTGGCCAGTTGCTGAATATTGATGTTGTCGAATATCATGTTGCAGAATGTAAAAGTAATTTATAAATTGAATCAATTTTATTAGAGATGCAAAAATATACAACTTTCACTCATTTTCCAAAAAAAACAATGTTTTTTCTGATGGTGAACATAAAAAAGCATTATCTTTGTGGTGTCGTTATCGGTGGATGGCGATGTTTTCAACTTGGGCTTGACCTGAGTCGATCAAAGGGGTTGGCATGGTTTTGACAGCGAGTTGAAGAGGTATGTAAGCATGCAGTGCGTGGGTGATTGGCACTTTAATCCCAGTTATCAGAATTTTATCTGGCAACAACAATTATGCTCTTGCTGCTTGATCGAAGCATAGTAGATCGGCTTTATCCCTACCACAGTGGTAGGGACAAGACGTCGCTCAAAAGCTCTTGTTCCGAAGCGTTTGATAAAGCGGCGCAGCAAAATCGGAAATAGTATGGGTCTTGCCTCGTGGCCTGTATGAAGATTTTAGGGGCTAAGGTGTCGGTGGGTGGCTCTGGTCTTGCCGACATTCGAAAACCGAAGGCAGGGATAAGCATGTAGAAAGCATATT
>JAUNNV010000072.1 GCA_030531335.1 Bacteroidales bacterium | reverse complement strand
TGATTTGTGACCAATCAAGGTTACGAATCCTTTCTCTCCTTGACATTCGAATGTGCTTCACACACATTCACCACATAGTCGCCCAACCGTTCACATTCACAGATTATGTCCATATAGTTCGCCCCCATCGTGTAATCGTAAGCCTTGTTGTTGATGTCCACATAGTTTTGTTCCTTCAGCTCGCTTCGGAAATTATTGATCTCCATTTCAATATTGAACGATTTGTTGACATCCTCCACACTATTTTCATCGGATACAAGCTTGACCATTTGCGTCAGAGCCCTGTCGGTGAGTTGAAACATCTGGTGGATATGGCGATACTGGTTGTCGGTAAAGTCCTGGGTGCCTTTATGCTTCCGGCTGATGGTACGTGCCAGGTTATAGCAGCTGTCGCCAATGCTTTCGATCTCGCTGATTTCTCTCAACATGCCTCGTATGGCCAACTTTGATTCCGAGCTCAGCCGTCCCTCGCTCACTTGATTCAGATAGTTGGCAATCTCAAGCTCCATATTGTCGGAAATGTTCTCGTATTTCTCGATGCGTGTGAACAACTTATTGAATTCGCTCATGCCACCAGTATGAAGCAACTCCTCGACCATGGCGAACATACGCTGTATGCGCTCGGCAAAGAGATTGATTTCCTTGCGTGCTTCCAGAATGGACAATTCGGCCGTGGAGATGACGGAGTTGCTGATAAAGCGAAGGCGGAAGTCATCCTGCTCACCGTCTTTCTTGGCTGGGATAATCAACGTAACGGTTTTCTCCAAAAGTCGTACAAACCATACCAGAATCAACATATTGCACACATTGAAGGTTGTGTGGAAAGCGGCCAGCACAGCGTTGAGTATGTTTCGGTCGGTTATTGGTTCCTGGGGATCATAACCTACGAAGCCGCACACCATCTCCACAAAATGCGGGAAAACCAACAGCACCCAACATACGCCGAAAAGATTGAATATCAGATGGGCCATGGCAGCCCTGCGCGCCTGCGTGGAAGCACTCAAAGCCACAATGTTCGAGGTGATGGTGGTTCCGATGTTCTCACCCATGACCAAGGCGATGCCCATATAAATGTCGAGCACACCGCTCGAACAGAGCGTCATGGTGATGGCCATGATAGCGGCCGAACTCTGCACTGCAAACGTGAGTGCCCCGCCAACGAAAAGGAACAGGAAATAGGATGCATAGCCGTGACTGCTAAGCGAGGCGAAGAACTGTTGGATTGCCATATTCTGCTCAAGGTTCATGCTCTTGGCATTGGCACTCAAGGTGGTCAGTCCCAACAGCATCAGCGACAATCCCATCAGGAACTCGCCCAGGTTCCGATTCTTGGCATTATAGATGAACGCCATGGCCATGACTATCATTCCGTATATTACATACGTCATGTAGCTGCTGCTACCACCCAAGACCATTATCCAAGCTGTTGCCGTTGTTCCAATGTTGGCACCCATAATCACACTGATGGCTTGGGCAAGCGTAAGCAAGCCGGCACTCACAAAGCTTACCGTCATGACGGTAGTACCCGTACTCGATTGAATGGATGCCGTGACGAACGCTCCGGTAAGGATTCCGGTGAAGCGGTTGGTGGTCATCGTGCCAAGCACCTTACGAAGTTTGCCTCCCGCCAGCTTCTGAAGTCCTTCCGACATTACTTTCATTCCATACATCAGAAGAGCCACCGCACCGGCAAGAATCAGGAAAGGCATATAATCCATAAAAAAGTTGTTATAGTAATCCTGTTATCGTTCTTTTTTTATAACTTGCGCCCATAATCAACATTGAATGCCATGGGCGAAAAACTTTGCAAAGATAAGGAAAAAACCAGAATTCTTGAGAAAATCAAGCAAGAAGATGAACACTTGAAGAAAATTCTTAGGATTCAAACGGTAACCGACTTCAACCGATTCAACCAATCAGGATTCATCGCGGACTTGATCAATGCCTGCGAGGCACTACAAGAAAAGGCCATTTTCTCAATCGCCGACGATATTGCCTGTAGGAAAAGCAAGGACAACCGACTGAAGGTGGTCTTGATAGCCGGCCCGTCGTCTTCAGGAAAAACCACCTTCTGCAAACGACTCAGAATCGCCCTCATGACCGATGAGATATGGCCCATGTCACTCTCACTCGACGACTACTTTGTAGATAGGGAAAAGACCCCTTTGGACGAGTACGGCAACTACGATTTCGAGACAATCGAAGCCCTCGACCTACCCTTCCTCAATGAACAACTTTCGAATTTGTTGGCAGGAAAAGAGATAGACGTACCCCGATTCAATTTCAAGACAGGACACCGTGAGTTCACGGGGGGAAAACTGCAACTGCCCGACAATGCCATCCTGATAATGGAAGGCATCCACGCCTTGAATCCCCTGCTCACCGCACAGATTCCCGACGATTGTAAGTTCCATGTGTATGTGGCTCCGCTTACAGGAATATGCCTCGATGAGACAACAAGCATTCCGACCGCCGATAACCGTTTGCTGAGACGCATCCTGCGCGACTACCAGTTTCGCGGTTACTCCGCACAGCAAACCATCAGCCAGTGGGCGAGCGTACAGAAAGGAGAGCGTCGTTGGATAACTCCTTTCATCGACAAAGCCGATGCCATGTTCAACTCGTCACAGATTTTCGAGTTGGCGGTAATCCGAAATTTCGTGTTGCCCATCCTGCAACAAGTGCCGACCGATGCCTTGGAATATGTAGATGCTCGTCGCCTGATAGGCTTCATTTCCCAAATTGATGCCGTTTGCGACAAAGACCTGCCATCGAACAGCTTGCTGCGCGAGTTCATAGGCGGCTCAAACTTCCACTACTAAGTGGGAAATGTACGACAAACGGCATGAACCGAAAAGGCGGCAAGACCCTTGGTGAGTCCTGCCGCCTTTCATTATGCAATGCTCTATCTGCCTTCAATTTTCAGGACTTCCAGAAACCGATTGTCCTGTTTGTTCCTGACGCTGACGGTCATTGCGTTTGCCGTTTCGCTCGCCACGTTCACCGCGATTGCGTCGTTCGCCACGTTCCAGCTTCTCGGGCATTCCTTCCGGACGAGGCAACAAAGCCTTGCGCGACAACTTGAACTTACCCGTCTTGGCATCAATATCCAACAGTTTCACCTCGATGGTCTCACCTTCCTTGATGCCTGTTTCCTCGATGGTTTCATAACGCTTCCAGTCAATCTCGCTGATGTGAAGCAGTCCATCCTTACCAGGCAGGAATTCCACGAACAATCCGTAAGGCATGACGGAACGTACCTTCCCCTGATAGGTCTCGCCGACCTCAGGCACACACACGATGGCCTTTATCTTTGCCAAGGCGGCATCGATGCTCTCCTTGTTCGAAGCAGCCACCTCAATACGACCCACGCCATCAATCTCCTCAATCGTGATGGTGGAACCTGTTTCCTCTTGCATGGCTTGGATAATCTTTCCACCAGGGCCAATCACCGCACCGATGAATTCCTTGGGAATCGTCAGCGTTTCAATGCGAGGAGCATGAGGTTTCAAGTCGGCACGAGGTTCGGCAATGCAATCGGTCAGCTTACCCAGAATAAACTCACGACCCTGCTTTGCCTGAAGCAATGCCTTTTCAAGGATGTCGTAGGTTAGTCCATCGCACTTGATGTCCATCTGCGTAGCCGTAATACCGTCGCGCGTACCTGTCACCTTAAAGTCCATGTCGCCCAAATGATCCTCGTCGCCCAAGATGTCGCTAAGCACTGCATACTTCGCTTCTCCAGGATTCTTGATCAATCCCATTGCTATTCCACTCACAGGTTTCGCAATAGGTACACCAGCATCCATCAGAGCCAGTGTGCCAGCGCAGACAGTGGCCATAGACGAAGAGCCGTTCGACTCCAGAATATCGCTCATGACACGTACGCAATAAGGATAATCAGCAGGAATCTGTCCCTTCAACGCACGCCATGCCAAATGGCCATGACCAATTTCACGGCGTCCCACACCTCTTTGGGCTTTTGCCTCGCCTGTAGAGAATGGAGGGAAATTATAATGCAACAGGAAACGTTCGTTGTGTCTGTCGAGCACGTCATCCACAAGTTTCTCGTCGAGCTTTGTGCCAAGCGTCACGGAGCTGAGCGACTGTGTCTCACCGCGTGTAAAGATGGACGAACCGTGAGGCCCCGGGAGTGGACCCACCTCACACCAGATGGGACGGATTTCCGTGGTCTGTCGTCCATCCAGCCGCTTTCCCTCATCAAGCACGCAACGACGCATGGCATCGCGTTCCACATCGTGGTAATATCTGTCGATGAGAGGAGCTTTCTCTTCCAATTCCTCTTCTGTGAACTGAGCCTTGAACTCATCACAAATGGCCGCGAATGCGTCTTCGCGCTCATGCTTGTTGTTATTGCCACTTTGGGCAATGGCGTATGCCTTGTCGTAGCAGAACTCACGGACAGCCTTGCGAAGGTCCTCGTCGTTTTCCTCGTGGTTGTATTCGCGTTTGACAGTCGAACCAACTTCCTCTGCCAACTCCATCTGAGCCTTACACATGGGTTTGATGGCCTCATGGGCTGCTTTCAAGGCATTCAGCAAGTCTTGCTCGCTTACTTCCTTCATTTCGCCTTCCACCATCATGATGTTCTCGTATGTGGCTGCCACCATCAAGTCCATATCCGCCTTTGCCAACTGGTCGAAGGTGGGATTGATGACGAACTGGCCGTCGATGCGTGCCACCCGGACCTCTGCGATAGGACCGCCGAAAGGAATGTCGCTCACAGCCAAGGCAGCCGATGCGGCCAAGCCTGCCAGTGCGTCGGGCATATCCACTCCGTCTGCGGAGAACAGTATGATGTTCACATATACCTCGGCATGGAAATTGTCGGGGAACAACGGACGCAAGGCGCGATCGACCAGCCGACATGTTAGGATTTCATAATCCGACGCTTTTCCTTCACGCTTGGTGAATCCACCTGGGAAACGGCCGAATGCGGAATATTTTTCTTTATACTCTACCTGTAAAGGCATGAAATCAGTACCGGGAACTGCATCTTTTGCGGCACAAACAGTAGCCAGCAACATGGTGTTACCCATGCGCAGCATCACAGCGCCATCTGCCTGTTTTGCCAGCTTTCCCGTTTCGAGCGTGATGATTCTACCATCAGCCAACTCAATTTTTTTTGTAATTGGGTTCATCTTTGTTTAATTAATATAATTGCAAAATCGCGCAAATTTACTCATTAATTCCCGAATCACACAACCTATTGGACAAAACATCGTCGTTTTTTGCTTTTTTTATCCATACACGACGTGTTGGTGATGAAAATAGTAGTATATTTGCGCTTCGAAGAACAAAAAACGCAATGAAACAACAAGTTATTTTAGTGCTCCTGGCTGTATGGGCTTTGTCATCATGCTATAGTGGAGACAAATTCACGGTCAAAGGAGAAATCAGTGGAGCCGACACAAAGACGGTTTATTTTGACGCTTCCACCATCGAAGGAATCCAAGTGCTCGACTCTGTGAAATTGAGTGGGACGGGGACTTTCTCGTTTGAGGGCAAACGCCCCGAGTCGCCAGAATTCTATCGGCTTCGCATCGACGGCAAAATAATCAATTTCGCTGTCGATTCCACCGAAACGGTCACCATCAAGGCTCCTTTCAACAAATTCGAGACAGAATATAGCATTGAAGATTCGCAAAACAACACGAAAATCAAGGAGCTGGTATTGATGTTGGCCGACTTGCAAGAGAAGGTGCTGCGTATCTCCAAGCAAAACCTGCCCATCGGAATAGCCCAAAGTCAAGTAGCCACACTGGTGAACGAATATAAGGACAACGTGAAGCGAAACTATATTTTTGCGGCTCCGAATGCTACGCCAGCCTATTTCGCATTGTTCCAAACGCTCAATGGCTACATGATTTTCGACCCTGTGAGCAACCGTGAGGATGTGAAATGCTTTGCAGCGGTAGCCACAAGCTTGAACATCGCCTATCCCCATGCCGACCGTTCGCGAAACCTCTACAACATGGCTGTGAAAGGCATGAAAAACACCAGGTTGAACCCGGTAAAACAAGTGGAAATCCCACAAGAGAAAATACACGAGGCTACACTCATCGACATCAAGCTGAATGATGTCAATGGAAAGCAACGCTCGTTGACAGAGCTCAAGGGGAATGTGGTCGTACTCGATTTCACCATTTACAACAACACCCAATCGGCAGCCCACAACCTGGCTCTTCGCGAACTGTACAACAAATACCACAATGAAGGATTGGAAATCTACCAAGTATCATTCGATGCCGATGAACACTACTGGAAAGTCAACGCCGACAACCTGCCGTGGATTTGCGTGCGCGATGAAGACGGCGCATATTCCACCAACCTCACCCTTTATGGCATCAACAACCTACCCTCGTTGTTCTTGATAGACCGCGAGAACGCATTGGTTGCCCGTGGCGAGACCATCACCGACTTTGAAGCAGAGCTTCGGAAGCTGCTCTGACAATCCCCATTTTGCAACACACCCCAAAACATCCAAACCATACCATGAAACACACCATAGCAACAGCATGTGCACTCATGCTGACAAGTCAGGTCGCCTTGTGTCAAGTCAACGTGATTCCCCGTCCAAACTCGGTGGAAATCTCTACCGCCTTGGCAAAAACGATTGATTTAAGCAACGTAAAGCAGATCATCGACCAACAAGTGAAAGGCGACGAAGCTTATGAAGTGGAAGTCACAAAGCACGGTGCGCTTGTCCGTGCATCGTCTCAAGCCGGATTGTTCTATGGTGTGCAAACCCTCCGTCAGCAGGTCGCTTCGGGCAAGGTCTATGTCGGGACTATAAAAGACACACCACGCTTTGCCTGGCGAGGTTTTATGCTCGATGAGTCGCGTCATTTCTTCGGCATGGAGAAGGTGAAGCAACTGCTCGACATCATGGCCTACTATAAGCTGAACAAATTCCACTGGCATCTGACCGACTCACCAGGATGGCGCGTCGAGATAAAGGCATATCCGGAACTCACTCGGGCCGGAGCTGTCGGGAACCACAGCAATCCTGAAGCACCCGCATCCTACTACACACAAGACCAAATCCGTGAAATCGTGAGCTATGCAGCAGCCCGACACATCGAAGTGATACCCGAAATTGACATGCCCGGCCATGCGACAGCCTCCAATCGCGCATATCCCGCTTATTGCGGAGGAGGGTCAAAATCACATCCCGACTTCACATTCAATCCGGGAAAGGAAGACACCTATATATATTTAGGAAACATCCTCAAGGAAATAGCCGCACTTTTCCCCTCGCAATACATACACATTGGCGGCGACGAAGTAAGTTTCGGCAGCGAAGCGTGGGGGACAAACGCCGATGTCCAGGCTTTGATGCGACGCGAGGGACTAAAAGACCTGAAACAGGTGGAGGCATACTTCATTCATCGGATGGCAAATAAGGTACACGAACTGGGGAAAACCATGATGGGATGGGACGATGTGTTGGACTGCAAACTGCCATCCACCGACAATGTCGTAATGTGGTGGCGACACGACAAGCCCCAACGCCTGCAACAGGCACTCGACAACGGCTTCAATGTGGTACTTTGCCCACGCCGTCCACTCTATTTCGATTTCATCCAGCACGACACCCACAAAGTCGGCCGCGTGTGGAACGGATTTTGCCCATTGGACGATGTCTATGCTTTCCCCTCCATGCAAAGCCCTCAAATCTTAGGAATACAAGCCAATGTGTGGACTGAAGTAATCAGTACGCCAGAGCGTCTCGACTTCATGACCTTCCCACGCTTGATAGCCGTGGCCGAAGCGGCATGGACCATGCCCGAGCAAAAGGACTATCAGGATTTCCTCCTCCGGCTTGAACAGGCTTATCGACATCTCGACGATTTACACATCTTTTATTTCGACCACCGTTCTCCCACAAAACACCCCGAACCGCTTGGTCCCCAAAACAGGTCGATGAACGACTTTAAGGATTGAGCAAGCAAACTTATTGTGATTATGATTCTACTCGGTTCTTCATTTGTTCTGGTCACGGGATTTCCCAAAAATTGTTAAAGAGAACCTTATTTGACATGAACGACTGAAAAAAACATTACCTTTGCACTGATTATAAGAGGACATGGTTCCGACATCAAAGGTGGACGTCGGGATTTTTTTGTTATTTCTTCAACAAACAGAAATTAATAACTTTTAAATAGCAAAAGCGTATGGCATATATGTCAGAAGAAGGCTATCGAGCCATGGTTGAAGAACTCAACCGCCTTGAAGCCGTAGAACGCCCCAAGGTGATTGAGGCAATTCGTGAGGCTCGCGACAAAGGCGACCTGAGCGAAAATGCAGAGTATGATGCAGCCAAGGAAGCACAAGCCATGTTGGAAATGAAAATCAACCAACTCAAGGCAACCATCAGCGAAGCAAAGATCATCGACACATCAAAAATGAAGTCCGACATCATCCAAATCCTGAGCAAGGTGGAACTCAAGAACGTCAAGAACGGCATGAAAATGACCTATACCATCGTTCCGGAAACAGAAGCGAACCTTCGCATGGGCAAGATTTCTGTAGGCACACCCATTGCAAAAGGATTGCTTGGAAAGAAAGTCGGCGATGTGGTCGATATTCGTGTGCCACAAGGTATCATCAGCCTTGAAGTGTTGGGCATCTCCATCGGATAATCAAAACATTTCCATCATCACTATTTTCAGTAAAATCATTGCAGGCGAAATCCCATGCTACAAAATAGCAGAGGACGATGATTGTTTTGCTTTTCTCGACATCAACCCTCTTGTGAAAGGCCACACCTTGGTCATCCCCAAACGTGAAGTCGATTATTTTTTCGACCTATCCGACGAAGAGATTGCAGCCATACAAGTGTTCGCAAAAAGAGTAGCGCTTGCCATCCAAAAGGCCTTTCCCTGTCGAAAGGTGGGACAAGCCGTGCTGGGGCTCGAAGTCCCTCACGCACACATCCATCTTGTGCCCATGCAATCCGAGGGCGACATGCTGTTCTGCAATCCGAAATTGAAGCTGACGAATGAGGAATTCGTCGAAATCGCATCACAAATAAAGAGGTTCCTTTGAACCTCTTTATTTGTGATGCGATTTTTGGCTTTACTTGCCATTTACCGTATCAACACATCACATAAACTTGTCTCCGAATTTCAGCTGCACCTCATTGGTCAGTTGCCTTATGCTGTTCTCGTCTTTTCTGCTGCAAATCATCAGCACGTTGTCGCTTTCCACAATCAAGTAGCCATGCAAATCATGAAGGACGGCCAGCTTGTCCTTCGGCAAAGCTATTAAATTGTCCTGACAATCAGACATGACGACATGTCCCGCCAGCATGGCATTCCCTTCCATGTCCTTAGGCAACTGTTCGAATAGTGCGTTCCACGTACCCAAGTCCGCCCATCCGCAATCGCATGCCAACATACTCACATCGCGGACAACCTCGAAAACCGCATGGTCAATGGACATGTTCGACATGGAGGGGAAATCCGTCACGTTTGGCATCAACTTGCTTATGTTGTGCATCAACACCGGCATGTGGCACACATAGATGCTCGAATTCCAGAAAAACTCGTTGCTTTGGATGAACATTTCGGCAAATGTCCGTTCAGGCTTTTCGACAAACGATTTTACCTTTCTCACCAAAGCATCCTTGTTTTCGTCCACTTGGATGTACCCATATTGGGTATTGGGTTGTGAGGGCTTCATGCCCACCACCAAAATGTCCTGAACAGCAGCGGCACAATGCAAGGCATTCTCCATGCACTCAAGAAAGACATCCTCCCTCAAGATAAAGTGATCGGCAGGGACAATGGCCACACAAGCATCAGGATCCATCCTGCTTACACGTTGTGCCGCCATCACGACAGCCGGAGCCGTGTTGCGGCGTATGGGTTCCACCACGACATTCTCGACCGGCAAGTCGGGAAGTTGCTTACGCACCAAGTCCACATATTGTTCGTTTGTCGAAACAATTATCCGTTCGGCAGGGAAAATCCGATTATAACGGGCAAAAGTCATCTGCAAAAGCGATTGCCCACAGCCAAACAGGTCTTGAAACTGTTTGGGATAGTCCTCATGGCTCACTGGCCAGAAACGTTGGCCCTTGCCACCACACAGAATGATGCAATAATTTTCTCCCATCGTCAAAACAATGCGTATCAGTTAAAATTTCCGCTAAGATAATACCAATCTTTTGAAAAACAGTCTATTTTGATGTGACAAAAGTCGAAGTTTGTCTTTTTCTTCAAAAAAACAAGAATAATGTTTGGAGGGATGAAAAAAAAGCGTACCTTTGCACCGCAATAAGGCGAAAGCCAATTGCCCAGATGGCGGAATCGGTAGACGCGCTGGTCTCAAACACCAGTGGGGCAACCCATCCCGGTTCGACCCCGGGTCTGGGTACGGAGCAAATCCCTGTGAATCTGATTATCAGAGTTCATAGGGATTTTTTTATATGGAAAAGCCTAACGAACAAGAAAACGTGAAAAAATTTCTGGCATGTGTGCGCCAAGCCATCCATCCAGCCGTGAAAAGTGCGTCTTGGCTACTGCAACTGATGATACCCATTTCGTTGGCCGTCACCCTGCTACAGCGTTATGGCATCCTTTCGTGGTTGGCTTCCTACCTCAATTCATTGTTTGTCCATTTAGGACTTCCAGGTTCCTCTGCCCTTGTGTTCATTTCGGGAGCCTCTGCCGGCACCTACTCCGGTATAGCCGCCATGATGAGTATGCCGCTGACTATGCGCGAGGCAACCATCCTGGGCATCAGCTATGGAGCGGCGGTAATGGTCGAACTCGAAAAGAAAGGCATCATTAGTCGTGAAGATGCCAACATTGTGAACTACCACCTCATCATGAGCCATTCCATGCTCGAAGACACCTTGGTATTCGCCGCGACCGGCATATCGGCATTTTGGATTATCTCCACCCGCCTGTTGTTCGCCCTTGTCGTGGTGTGGGGACGGCATGGTGTCCTACACATCATCCATGCCCCAAAGGCCCAACGGTAAAAATCCATGGGTGGAATCGATACCTACCGCAAACTGAAGGCTTGATTTATATACTGGGTTATCGAGAATAATTATTGGCCTCTAAAAAAAATTTACTGGCCTCTAAATATTTTTTACAGGCCTCTCGTGGAATACGTTCCGGGCAGGTCAATTTTGAATTAAGAATTTCTGAATTTTGATTTATTCATGTTTCGCATGTCCCGCCTGGAAGGCTGTACTATGAGCAACCGAAGGCAAAGCCCTCGGACTGGGCGACCACCATCCATTCTGCCAGAAAGGCAGTATCTTGCCTTCTGCGTTCGAGGTAGTGGCTTCCAGCCAAAAACATACAAGCAAATTTTGAATTAATTCAAAATTCTTAGAAGCTGTTTAAATTTTAGTCGCAAATTTTGTTATACATGAGCCGGCAGA
>JAUNNV010000071.1:6712-11471 GCA_030531335.1 Bacteroidales bacterium | reverse complement strand
GACGCGAACCGACGAAGGAGTGAGAGCAATGCCAAACTTGTTTGAGCATTGCCGAGCGAGGAGGAGGAAAAGCCCGAAGGGGTTAATCATTTGCGGGTGTACGAAGGGGTGTATTTTGTTTGTTGTTAACTTCGGTTACTCTTACAGTCTTACAGATTACAAATTTACAACTTCCTTTCAATTCCGCAGCCTCTGCGACCATTCGGGAGCAGTGGCGGTCCCTCACAAGCCCCCGAAGAGCACTCTATCGCGCCAGCGATTGGGTGCGTGGGGCGCCTCCCTCTCGTGCTTCCCTCGACAAGCTCGGCATGAACTTCCTGTCGGCCTGCCCGAAGGTGGGGCAGCAGTCGTCAGTCGTCATTTTCGCTCCAATTTCTATCTTCCCGCTCATCCGGAGAGAACTGAATTTCCTTTTTCAAGTATTCGCAATATTCAGCCACCATTGTCGGACTCATACTGCGGTTCAGGATTTCCACGTGATTTGTAAAGGTTGTAAGGCTCAAAACCGGTGGGACTTTCGATGTGAGCAATTGTGCAGTTGGCAACTGCACAATTACATCTGCAACTGCTCGGCATTGACCTTGGCAATGGCGGTATTGGTATGCGCCCTTTGCAGGGGTGACATCAGGGGTGACATTTTTTCTCCAGATTACCACTTGTGGGTCTTCGAAGCCGGGCTACGGTTAAATTCGGGGTTGTGAAGACACTCCCAGATGCCAAGAAAGTCGATTACATCGCGTGAGCGAGAAGTACTCAGCATGAAGAGTGTCTTTCCTTATTGCCATATATTATTTGCTATGTTTGCTGTTATGTCAAGTTGCTAATTCTATCTTTTCTTACGATTAATCCGCTTCGCGGCTTTTCCTTGTTGACTTCGGCTTGCTCTGTCGCGACTCGGGATAGTCCAAGCAAGCTTGGTCTCTCCTTCAACTACCTCGAATTCGAGTCAATTGTCCTGTGTCTTGTCTTCGATGGCTCCGTGGCGAGTGGTTGTTCGGTTTTCCCGAACTACCACTTGGGGGTCGAGTTCCCCTTCTTCGACCGTCATCGGCCGGCTTCTCTTCTTCTCGTTTGTGTCCATCGTCTTCGGCATTTGGTGTGGGTTGTGTTTGTTCGGTGGGGTTGTACACACGCGAGTGACTCGCGGGTGTTCAACTTTTTTGTTTGACGCAAAAAGAGTTGCAATGACCGACTTTGTACGTCAGTTACTTGCGTGAATGTTAATTTGTTAAATTGTTAAGTGATGGGAATTGTGTCAGATGCTATAGTTTTACCAGCCAGTTACTTCATATCACCAGACCAGCCGTGGCCGAGATCCCAATGATAGTCGTAAATGAATTCAAAGTATGGCAGATGAAAGTGTTTTTCAATCAACGTTGTGAGCTCGGATTGGATAGGCTCTGCCCATTTGCCGACAAAAACAACGAATTTGTTGATGTTCCAGGTGACCCGACCTCTCGGAATCTGCGTGTAATCGCCAGTGAATTTTGTCTGTTCACCATTTGCCTGAGCCCGGAAATACTCCTTCGCCCAAACCTGACGATGCAGATGAGGGTAGTTGATATACGGAATGCCGTTGTCAGCAGCCTCTTCCGCCATTTTTGGCGTAACCTCCTGTTTGCAAACACCAAAAAACTCGTGTTCCTCAGGATCATACCAAAAGATTCCAACCGAAGGCATCTCTTCATCGAATGCCTTCATCGCCTCCATCTGAACCGTATGTTCTTTGTCCGATAATTGAGTCATCTTGCGGGAATTTATTTGTCTTGTCTTATTCATGCCATACGTTGCATGTAGATAAGTCGGAGATGGTATTTGGTTTTGGCACCAGCTTTAGTTGTCTTGGTGTTCTCGGCAAAGGAGAAGGTTTTAGTTGCCTCGTCGCAAAGATAACAAGCGTTGGATGAACCCTCTGTCGCCTGAATATCATCACCATACATCAAGACCAAACTCATCATATTGAGCAGCTGTATCGGATGCCTCGTTGGGTTGGTCGCTATTGGCAGAGACCATTTTGTTCCAATCGGTGAGCGAGAGCAACGTAAGTCCCGCCACACTCTCGGATAGAGAATCGACAAAAAACACAAAATGACCATCGTAACATTCGTATGGAACTGGCCATCTATCAACAAAGGGCATCCCTTGGGTGATGAGAGAATCGTTTTCTATATTGTCTGACCAATCCAACGAAATGGTGTGGATTATCTCAACATCACTTGTTGTCTTAGGTCGAGCCGCAGCACTACCCTCTTGTTCTGGAACAGTTGCTGTATTCCGCACGCTGCATGAGAGAAGCAGCAATAATGCCAAGAACGAGAGTGGAACACGAGACATAGAAAATATTTATCAATCCAACGAGATGTTGTCGGTTATCTCGGTGATGTCGAATGAAAAAGTGTTCGTACCTATAGGTGAGAAGAAGGTACCAGTGGCTTGTGTCAGATGTCCCTGCTGGAGAGGCACATCGGTAAGTGTGCGTGTGTAAAGAACTTCGTCTGTCGCACTGAGAGCATTGACGGTCACGTCAAGAGTCTGACTTGCGGCTGTCAGCATCAAAGGTACGCTGAAACTATTGTTCTTGACCGTGGTGATTGGGAGGGTGGAAAGGTCAAAGGTTTTCTCGTATTTCCACTGTGCGGCCGCGAGACCTGTCGATGGATTAACCTTGAGGTCGCTGTAAGCCGTAGAAGCATGGGAAACAATCAATTGGATTTTTGTCACATCGGACGGGTTGTCATCAGTGAACTTCGCCTTAAATGTGGCATTTTTACGTGTGCCCATGTCGATGGTGACAGTTTGAGTGGTATTGCCCGAGATGGTGCCTTCCTGGACGGTGGAGAATGTGGGGTTGCCGACAAGGGATGAGCCGAGAGAGAATTCCGTCACGGAGTTGATGGTGGCGACAGGGTCGGTAGTTGCAGCCACAGTGTGTGCGACGGCCACAAATTTATAAGCACCCACAGGGATGCGGAATGTCATCGGTGTGCCGAAATTGGCCGCATCAACGTCTTTGTTCTGGGTTGCCGACTGGATGAGATTGCCATTCAAGTCATAAACACTCAGTGCGATACGTTTTACTCCGGCTTCTGAAGCTGTAGATCTGGTATCTTCGGGCGTGACTTGTATATCAATGCCTGTGAGTGCGACTTTGACATCGACCATCTGACTCGAAAGCTGTTGGTCTTTCGAACAAGAGAACAAGGTTGCCACCAAGGCTATGAGCAATAGGATCCTTTTCATCTTATGTCGGAATATTAAAGGTTAAATGATAGATTTGTGATCTGGAAGGACTTCGTCACGATAACAATGACGATAACTGATTTGTATGGGTTATTGTCACGAATTGGCGAATTAGCGAATTTGGAGGTTCACGCAGAAGCGCAGAATGATAACGATGACGGGATGCGGTATCTTTTATTTTGATCACCCTTCGACATTGCTCAGGGTAAACTCCTGTACGGATTGAACGGATATTAGTTGTTTCCATATTATCCGTGGATTTGCTGAATCCGTGGTCAAACACCAATTGGTCAATTTTTTCGCCACACCATTTTGTTGACGATGCCAACGTAAGACTGAATAATCTTGACCACCTTGGTGCTGACGTTTTCATCCACATAGTTGGGCACGGGAAGGCCGTCATCATGGTTGCGGTTCATCTCGACAGCCGTATAAACCGCCTGAAGCAGGCCCCTTTCGTCAATGCCACTGATGAAGAAGCAGCCTTTGTCCAACGCCTCTGGTCGTTCCGTAGAAGTGCGGATGCAAACGGCCGGGAACGGATGACCGACAGAGGTGAAGAAGCTGCTTTCCTCAGGAAGGGTGCCGCTGTCTGAAACTACCGCAAATGCGTTCATCTGAAGGCAGTTGTAGTCGTGGAAGCCGAGTGGATCGTGCTGGATGACGCGTGGGTCGAGCTGGAATCCGCTGGCCTCAAGACGCTTGCGTGAACGCGGATGGCAGCTGTAAAGGATTGGCATATCGTATTTTGCCGCCATGGCGTTGATGGCATTGAAAAGACTCAAGAAGTTTTTCTCTGTGTCTATGTTCTCCTCGCGGTGGGCTGAGAGCAAGATGTACTTACCTTTCTCAAGATTGAGGCGTTTGTGGACATCACTGGCCTCAATCTCTGCAAGATTCTCGTGGAGCACCTCGGCCATGGGAGAGCCTGTGACGTAGGTGCGCTCGCGCGGAAGGCCGCACTCAGCAAGGTACCTGCGAGCGTGTTCGCTGTATGCCATATTAACGTCGGATATGATATCGACTATCCTTCGGTTGGTCTCTTCCGGAAGACACTCGTCTTTACATCTATTTCCAGCCTCCATGTGGAAGATTGGAATGTGAAGACGTTTTGCGCCGATAACTGAGAGGCAACTGTTTGTGTCGCCCAACACGAGTACTGCATCGGGCTTGATTTTGGTCATAAGCTTATAACTCTTGTTGATGATGTTGCCCATGGTCTCGCCAAGGTCGGCACCCACTGCATCCATATAGACTTCGGGATCTTCCAATTTCAAATCCTTGAAGAAGACTCCGTTGAGGTTGTAGTCGTAGTTCTGGCCCGTGTGGGCAAGGATGGTGTCGAAATATTTACGGCACTTGTTGATGACTGCCGCTAAGCGGATAATCTCGGGACGGGTGCCTACTATGATGAGGAGCTTGAGACGACCGTTCTCTTGCCACTTGACGTCACTATAATCTAATTTGGGTTGTTTTTCCATTTTTTTTGATTGTATAGAAAGTATAGAGGGGATAGAGG
>JAUNNV010000071.1:0-6702 GCA_030531335.1 Bacteroidales bacterium | reverse complement strand
TTAACATCTCAACATTTCTGTACTTTTTGTACCTTTTTCTACTTTCTTCACTATTCAAACTTTGAGCCTCTTGATTCGAAGCCCTTAACGGACTTTATGAAATTCAAAATACCAGCTCATAGTTTTCGACAATCAGCATACATCTGTTCGTAGGTCTCCTTAGAAATAAACTGTGCGTCATACGCTCTGTTAATTTGTGAGCGAAACTCTCCACAGGAGCCTTTAGCTATATAAAGAAACTGAAGGAACTCACGGTTCCCCTGCCTCTCAAAACCTTCAGCAATGTTGTCCGAAATTGAACCTGAAGATGCTCTTATCTGCTGCACAAAGCGTGTGTCGTATTTAAACTCACTCCTTCGGGTTATCTCGTACACTTGCTTTGCAAGAGCACGAGACTGCTGATATATAGACAATTCTTCAAAGTCGGAAACCATACTTTCTTTACTTTCTCTACTCTCTTTACTTAGAAGCTGTTTTGAAATGTTCCAATTAATCTTTTATGAAATCTTTCCGGCTGAAAAGTCCGTTTCTTTTCAGTCACAATGGAGCCCCATTGCTCCTTCAAATAAGCAAATTTTCATCTCGAAAATCTTTCATGAAATTTTTAATCGAACATTTCAAAACAGCTTCTTAAACTTATTTCGCCAAGTTAGCGATTCCTTTCAACTCATTGAGCTTCGCTCGACCCTCTGCTGCACCTCGGCATAGATTAAGCAAGCTTATCTCTGCTCTCGGTTTGCAAGAGCGTTGAGCTTCGCTCGACCCTCTGCTGCACCTCGGCATAGATTAAGCAAGCTTATCTCTGCTCTCGGTTTGCAAGAGCGTTCTGGATATACTCCAACGAGGCTATCTTTGTCATGGTTTCTTCCACCGTCAGCCGCTTCGTGTTGTCGGAGTTGAATTCGGTGAGCACGTTGCGCTTTTCGTCGCCTTCCTTGAAGTATTTGTCGTAGTTCAGGCCACGGTTGTCGGCCGGAACGCGGTAGAAGTTGCCCATATCCTCGGCCTTGGCGCATTCCTCGTTGGTGAGGAGGGTCTCGTACATCTTCTCTCCATGGCGGATGCCAATCACGCGGATTTCAGGCTCCGCAGGTATAGAAAGGTTCGAAGGGTTTGAGGGATTCGAGAGGTTGCTACCATACTGGTCTTTGAATAATTCAACGACAGCCTCGGCCTGAGTCTGGATGGTGCAAGCAGGGGCTTTCTGGACAAGGATATCTCCGTTTTGGCCATGCTCGAAGGCAAAGAGTACCAAATCGACAGCTTCTTCCAGGCTCATGATAAATCGGGTCATCTTCGGATCGGTCAATGTGATAGGATTGCCGTTGCGAATCTGGTCTATCCAGAGAGGGATGACGCTGCCACGGGAGCACATCACGTTACCGTAGCGGGTACAGCAGATTTTGGTGCCGTGGAAATTACCTTCGGCATCGTAACTTCCGCTATTGCGCGATCGGGCCACTGCAATCTTCTCTTCCAGCGCCTTGGAGATGCCCATCGCGTTGATGGGGTATGCGGCCTTGTCGGTGGAGAGGCAGATAACGCACTTAACTCCTTCATCTATAGCGGCATCCAGTACATTGTCGGTGCCGATGACATTGGTCTTGACGGCTTCCATTGGGAAGAACTCGCAACTTGGGACTTGCTTGAGGGCTGCTGCATGGAAGATGTAATCGACACCTTTCATTGCGTTCTTGAGGGTCGATTTGTTGCGGACGTCGCCGATGTAGAATTTGATCTTGCCAGCCACCTCAGGCATCTTGGCCTGATACTCGTGGCGCATGTCGTCCTGCTTCTTCTCGTCGCGTGAGAAGATGCGGATCTCACCAATGTCGGTACGGAGGAAGCGGTTCAAAACCGCATTGCCGAAAGAACCGGTACCACCGGTTATCATCAAGGTTTTTCCTGCAAAAATGCTCATAATCTATGTTTGATGTATATTTTTTCTTTGAATTGCGATAGATGGGAAAAAGAGGAATAAAGGGGAAAGAAAGAGATTCCTATCTCTACCTTCTTTACTTTCTCTATCTTTCTTTACTCAGCCTTTGACTCTACTGGATCGAAATATGTATCTGGTTTCTGAGGGTCGAAAATCTCGTTACAGGTCATTACGGTTACGAGGTCCTCTGTTTCTGAGAGATTAATAATGTTATGTGTATATCCTGGGAGCATGATGACACTCTGGATTCTGTCTCCGCTGACTTCGTACTCACGTATTTCATCCGTTCCTTCTTTACGCATCTGTATGAGGCCGTGGCCTTTGACTACGATGAACTGTTCCCATTTGGTGTGGTGCCAATGCTGCCCCTTGGTGATTCCTGGTTTGCTGATGTTGATGCTGACTTGGCCGCAGTTGAGGGTGTGGACAAGTTCGGTGAAGCTACCTCTAACGTCGCAGTTCATTTTAAGGTCGAAGATGGCTCCATCCTTTGGCAGGTAGCTCAGATAAGTAGAGAAGAGTCGTTTGGCAAAACTGTCAGCCGGAATCTCCGGCATCATCAATGTCTTCGGCATCTCCTTGAATTGGTTCAGTAACTCAACTATGTGACCGAGGGTAGCCTTGTGGGTTATCGGGCAGTAACAATACTTACCTTCTTCGGTTGGTATGACGTTGAGTCCTTCAAACTCACAATGATGTTCTTTTCCTTTAAGTGCGGCAATCATCTCTGCTATTAAATCATCGATATACAGCAGTTCGAGTTCTACTGATGGGTCGTTGACTGTTATCGGGAGGTCGTTGGCAATGTTGTTGCAGAAAGTAGCGACAGCCGAATTATAGTTAGGACGGCACCATTTGCCGTAGAGGTTCGGGAACCGATAAACCAGCACCTTTGCTCCGGTCTCTTTGCCATATTCTATGAAGAGGTCTTCGCCAGCTTTTTTGCTGCGGCCATATTCACTGTTACCAAATCGGCCAGTGAGGGATGCCTGCTGGCTGCTGGAGAGCATAACGGGACAAGTGTTGCCATATTTCTTCAATGTATCAAGAAGAGTTGATGCGAACCCGAAGTTGCCCTCCATAAACTCGCTCGTCTCTTTCGGGCGGTTGACTCCAGCCAGATTAAAAACGAAATCGCATTTTTTGCAATACTTGTCAAGCTCCTCCGGAGTAGAATCAATGTCATATTCAAACACTTCTTCTATAGACAGGTCACCATAGCATCTGGCTTTTCCATCTCTGATGTTCTTAAGCTCCAAGCATAGGTTTTTGCCTACGAAACCTTTTGCTCCTGTTACTATTATCCTCATACGTTAAAATGCTAATTTTTAATTTTATGTCTCGTATAGAGTCTCGTGTCAAGTTGAATCGTTACTTCGTTACCTCGGTTATTTCTATCTTACTCTCTTGCGGATTGCAAATTTACTGTTTCTGTTGCTAATTTCCGTTGCATCTGCCATTTCCCTCGAAGCAAGGATCGCTTTTCCCGAACACGGATTATATGAATTGTACGGATGTATTTTACTTTTTATTTGTTGGATGCGTGTTTTTTTCTTGAGCCCTTACGCGAGTCGCTCGTGGTGGATGCCAATTTTTTGCTTATTCCATTTCTGCCAACTTTCATTCGCAAAACTCTTCGCAGATTTCGCGAGCGAGGTCGGTGTCATAGTCTTCGGGGTCGAAGTCATCGACCATATCGTGCCATTCGAGGCGATCCTTTTCTTCGCGAGACAGGCGTTTGTGAGCCTGCCGCTTTGCGTGCAGTTCCAATAGTTCCTCATATCCCCAAATACCGCCGCAGTCCTCGGGTGGACAGGCACGTTCGCCTTTGACGAAGCTGACGAGAGGCTCGCCCTCAGCGTATTCGCCGATGGAAGAGAGGCGCACGTCGTGGCGCCAGGAGTCACCGAAGTCGTATTCCCATTCGATGGTTTTGCCTTTGTCGTATAATATATCCGATAGCTTGATGTCTTCTTGGTCGTGGTTGCGGGCGGGACCGAAGAATACGGGCATCTCGTTTTCGCGTTGGTAGGCGGGAGCGTAGTAGTCGTTGCCATTGCGAAACTGGTTGAGGTGGTCACCACTCCAGCCCATCAGTTCGATGAGCAGCTCAGAAAGGTGGCGTAGGCTGATGTTGGATGGCACGATGAACTTGCGGTAGATAGCAGGTTTGAGCCTCCTGAGCGTGATGCGAAGAGTGTATTTGAGCACTTCGTCGTCCAACAGGAAGTGAGGGTAGTCGGCATCCTCGAAGTTGTCTTCATCGTCCCATTCTTCATCTTCGTCATCACCATCGAAGTCGGTACTATCACCAGCCCCATCCTGTAGAGGATACAGCTTGTTGAACGCCTCGTAGAGTTCTTCGCGCTTCTTAGCGGGCATTCTCTGCAGCTGCTGCACGAACTCGAACATCGCATCCTGCATTTCTTCGGGCATTTTTGAAAATTCCTGCTCAAATGCAGCCATCTGCTCAAGTTCCTTCGGAGTCATATTGTCTATAATACGTTGTGCTTCGGATTCCTGCTCAGGGGTGATGGCGGATGTTTTTCTCTTTGCCATATTTCAGTTGTTTTTTGTGGGTGTTGTACATACACAATAGAAATCCTTGTACCATTTGGCGAAGGCACGGAGACCCTGACGGAGGGTGGTCGAAGGGTGGAAATCGAAGTCACGCTCAAGGGCGGAGGTATCGGCAAAGGTGACAGGAACGTCGCCCGGTTGCATCGGTACGAGTTCCTTGTGTGCCTCGAAATCGTAATCCGCAGGCAGGATTCCAGCGTGGGTAAGCTCTTCCTGAAGCGTCTGCACGAAGTCCAGAAGGTTTTCGGGGCTGGAGTTGCCGATGTTATAGACTTTGTATGGAGGTAGTGGTAGGCCGTCTTCGCCCACGGCTTTCACCGGGGCACGGTGCATCACGCGCTGGATACCCTCGACGATGTCGTCAACGTAGGTGAAGTCGCGCTGGCAGTTTCCGTAGTTGAATATCTTGATGGTCTCGCCTTTGATTAGTTTGTTGGTGAAGCCGAAGTAGGCCATGTCGGGGCGGCCGGCAGGACCATAGACAGTGAAGAACCTGAGTCCTGTGGTTGGAATGTCATATAATTTAGAATATGTGTGGGCGAAAAGTTCGTTGCTCTTCTTGGTCGCAGCATATAATGACACAGGATTATCGACCATGTCGGTCTCGGCAAATGGAATCTTCTTGTTGCCGCCATAGACGCTTGACGATGAGGCGTAAACGAGGTGCTGCACTGGATTGTGACGACAGGCCTCAAGGATGTTGTAGAAGCCTATGACGTTCGACTGGATGTAGGCATCGGGATTCTCGATGCTGTAGCGGACACCTGCCTGTGCCGCAAGGTTCACTACTATGTCGAATTGCTCCTTCTCAAAAAGATCATCGATTAATTCCTTGTCGGAAATGTCACCTTTAATGAAAGTGAAATCTCCTGCCTTCTTATGCAACTCATCAAGTCGCCACATCTTCAGCGACACGTCATAATAGTCGTTCATATTGTCCAACCCGACAATCTGAACTTCCTTTTCACCAAGCAACTGCTTCACAAGGTTGCTGCCAATGAACCCAGCTGCTCCTGTAACTAATATCTTCATTCTACATAGTGATTTAATAAAACTTTGCGAGGGACTTCTACCATACGAATGCGTCTGGAGAGAAGACAAGACATCATGGAATTCATGACGGCATGGATTAAGCGGATGTAAACCCTGCATACGGCCATCCTTAGTTGGAATCGGTCTTCATGATTTCAATGTCCTTTACATCTATTTCTGTGCTTGCACTGCCTAATGTGTCGAGGACAATATAAATCCGTGTCTTATTTTCAGGACCCCATTTTACGATACCTTCCAAGCCTTCCAAAGGACCAGACACCACCTTCACCTTGTCACCCTGAACAAATTGGTTCTCAACAATGTCTATGCGACTCGGAGATTTGTCGAGCATCAGTTGGAAACATTCCATTTGTTTTCGCGGAACGATGGCAAGCGGTCTTCTACCCAATTCGTCCACCTTGCCACAGATATTCACCAAATAGTACCTGAGACCCAAGCCACATCTCAACAGCTTCAACCTCTCGTCGTTTGTGAGGAATACGAAGATTTTTGCAGGAATCAATACAACCTCCACATCGCGTTTACGTCCCTGGCTCCAAGTCCTGGTGACAGTCTGAACAGGCACAAACGCCTCATAGCCTAATTGCCGGATATTATCGGCAATCTTCTTTTCATGCCTTGGCGACACGATTCCAACGTACCATTGCCTGTTATTGTTTTCATCAATATCCGTTTTTGCCGACTCAACCGTTGCCATTCCTCAAAATAAATCCTTTGTTTTTTTTACGCCTACGGCATCGTCAGTGAAGGCCACTGCCGAACGTTCATCCCAAGCTTGTTCGTTTGCATCAAATCCATCTCCTTTGGTTCTATGTATTCCATAAAGAAATAAACATCAAGTGTTTGCAAACATTTCCCCTCGCGTTTGTTCATTCATTCGTCTTCACGCAATGAAGGCAAAGGTACAAACGACAAACAACACATTGCAAATGTAATAATAAAATTCGACAAAATCTTCACATTTTGCCTTTAATTTTCGTTCGTGGCTGCTTTTTTGAACGAGAAGGAAACCGTCGTATGCGAAACGACACGTACATTGGCGTGAGAAGGTCGGTAATAATGAAATAGGAGATAAGCACCTAGGATTGTCGCTTATCTCCTAACTTATTATCTCGCGTCCTGACGTTAGA
>JAUNNV010000070.1:6286-11493 GCA_030531335.1 Bacteroidales bacterium | reverse complement strand
GTGCTCCTTAGAAAAACGAAGCAGGTAGGCGATTATTTTCTCCTCCCCTTTGGAAGGACGTGGTATTCGACACACCTCCTCGAAGTAGTGGAATACCGATGCCGGACTAAGATTTGTTTCATCCATCGCAAAAAAAAACATTAAAATATAAAAAATCCGCAAAAAATCGTTAAATTGAGAGCCCATAGAAACGAATAGGCCACAATCCGGCCACAAAGATAGAAAATAAAGCTATCTTTGCGGCATATTTTTTTAATAAACAAATCGAAATGTTGGGAACCCTCGGATCGGCAATGCTGGTGGTGGCAGGTTGCGTGGCGATGCTCTGCATTGGGATAGTCTTTAAAGGAAAATTCCCAAGCATGCACGTGGGCGGAAACAAGGCCTTGCAACAACGCGGCATCCATTGTGTGCAGGCGCAAGACCGCGAGGCACGCAACAGAAAAGGACTGATGAAATAAACAAACACCAAACAAACCATTTATGAAAAAGAAAACTATCCTGAACGGACTGGTAGCACTCGCTACAACGTTGGCATTCACACAGTGTTCACACAAGGCAACCCACAACGCCGCACCCGTGCAAGGCGGAGTGGCCAACGGCCTGAAAATCGCCTTTATCGAAATCGACTCGTTGCTCACGAATTATGATTTCGCCAAGGATCTGAACGAGCTGATGATCAAGAAAGAGGAAAACATCCGCACCACCCTGAACGAAAAAGCCAAGAAGCTCGATGCCGACGCAAAGGAATTCCAACGCAAATACGAGAACAACGGCTTCGTGTCGCAGGAACGCGCCCAACAAGAATACAACCGAATCCAAAAAATGCAAGCCGAGCTACAGGAAAAGCAACAGCAATACCAACAGGAGTTCGCCTTGGAAAATCAAAAAAACAATCTCGCCCTGCGCGACTCCATCAGCGCCTTCCTGAAAGTCTATAACCAAGACAAAGGTTACGACCTCATTCTCAGCAACTCCGGTTTGGACAACCTGCTTTATGGCAACCCAGCCTACAACATCACGCAGGAAATCATCGACGGCCTGAACGCCATCTACTCACCCACATCGAAGAAATAAGCGGCGAACCATTCATCGAACACAGAGAGGCCCACACGCCGTATGGGCCCTTCGCCTAAGGAGAGGGGGGACCACACCATGAAACAGTCGGGCAGCAAAGGCGGCGAGGGCACAAACCAGACGACCCCCGGCTGCGCCGCATCGTGTTCCTCGCAAACGGGCGAAAGCAAAGGCGGACGGACAGCCCACCGACAACTTAAACTCATGTCGCTGCTACGGCAGGAATACGAATACGAAAAAGAACAATTCCGCCTCCAGACCGAGACCTTCGACATTGGTCGCAAGGTGCGAGCTGGGTTGTGTTGGTTTCCCATCAGCGTGGGAAGAAGCTACTACAACGCTCTCAACCAATATGTTGTGGAACTGTCTCACCACCCTACGGACAACGAGGAAGAGCACCAGTTTGAGTATGGACGCACGGTGAGTTTCTTCTCGGCCGATTTTGCTGGCAACATCCACACCTTCCCCTTCGTAGCTACCGTCAGCATTGTCGATGGAAACCGCATGGTAGTGTCGTTGCCTCGTGTGGAAAATTTGTTCGACCTACAGAACGCCTCGAATTTGGGCGTACAGCTCTACTTCGATGAAACCACATACCGCCTTATGTTCGAAGCACTCGGCCAAGCCATCCAAGCGCACGACAACCGATTGGCCGAACTGCGCGACACCTTCAATGGGCTGCGGAAACCCACGACACATCATTTCGACAACCAGCGGTTCCCCTGGTTGAACCCTACCCAAGAGCAGGCTGTCAACGACATCATCCGCTCCAAGGACGTGGCCGTGGTGCATGGCCCACCCGGAACCGGCAAAACAACCACCCTTGTGGAAGCGATATCCGAAACCCTCCATCGCGAAAGCCAAGTGTTGGTGTGCGCCCAAAGCAACATGGCTGTCGATTGGATTTCGGAGCGACTCACCGACCGAGGCATCACCGTGCTGCGCATAGGCAACCCCACCCGAGTGAACGACAAGATGCTGGCATCGACCTTTGAGCGACGCTTCGAAGCGCATCCCGACTATCCGCAGCTGTGGAGCATCCGAAAAGCCATCCGCGAGCTCTACGAGCAGAAACGAAGGGGGCGGACGGAAAACCTCCGCCAAAAAATATCTTCACTTCGCGACCGCGCCACGACCCTTGAACTTAGCATCACCGAATCGCTCTTTGCCGAATCGCGCGTTATAGCCTCCACGCTCGTCGGCAGTGCCAACCGCACGCTCGCCGGCCGACGATTCGACACTCTCTTCATCGACGAGGCCGCACAAGCACTCGAACCCGCCTGCTGGATAGCCATCCGAAAAGCCCACCGCGTGATTCTTGCCGGCGACCACTGCCAACTGCCACCCACCGTCAAGAGCATGGAAGCGCAGCGCAACGGATTGGGTAAAACACTCATGGAACACATCGTGGACACCCAGCCAGGCACCGTAACACTACTCGACCTACAATATCGCATGAACGAGGACATCATGCGGTTCGCATCCGATTGGTTCTACCACTCCCGCCTGAAAGCCGCCCCCGAGGTGCGACACCGCAGCATACTCGACCTTGACACCCCTATGGAATGGATCGATACCTCCGAAGAGGAAGAAAAGGAGGAAAGACAAGGCGAAAGCCGTGTCAACACCGCCGAAGCAGCACTTTGCATCGACAGGCTGAAAGAATACATCGAACGCATCGGCAAGAACCGCTTGTTGGAGGAACATATCGACTTTGGTATCATCAGCCCTTACAAGGCACAAGTCGAGCTGTTGAGAAAGCTCGTCAAGCATGACAATTTCTTCCGTCCATACCGTCCATACCTCACGGTAAACACCGTCGATGGCTTTCAGGGACAGGAACGCGACGTCATCGTGATAAGTCTGGTTCGTTCGAACGACAACCGACAAATCGGATTCCTTTCCGACCTGCGACGCATGAACGTAGCCATCACCCGCGCTCGCATGAAAGTCATCGTCATGGGCAATGCCGACACCCTGACACACCACAAATTCTACCACAAGCTCCACGATTACATTGAAAGTTTAAAGGTTAGGGATTAACACCTTAGATAAAGTTGTGTCTGTAAATGCCCTCCAAATCTTAAGTTCCATAGGTTTATATTCTTCAAAGAGTTGCTTTACAAACTCAATTTCAAAAATTAGACGTAGATCGTTTTTATCTTCTTTAAGTTGTCCTTCTTTCCGATAACCTAAACGAGCAATCTTTATTAGATAGAGGTCTCTAACACCCTTACATTTTAAATAAGGCATAAAGTAATAGAGCTTGTTTAAGGCAACTGCAGATGGGAACCATTGAGTTATCAACGATTTCACCATCTTGGTATGTATCAAAAAGATCAAGAAAATCAAGTTGCTTGTAACGCTGTATGGGCTTTTTTTCTTTTACTGGGCAAAATGAGCCTTCTGGGTTTTTGCTCATATACTCTTTTATTTCTTCCTCATTGAGCTCGCCATGTGCAATACTTTTCCCAAGATAATCAAAACCACCCACCATTCCAAGGTCAGAACCGCCACATCCGCAAAACAAGGAAGCAACTTTTAACTCATGTTTCGCATGTGCCAACCCAGAAGTGGTGACATAATAATATAAAATATGGAGTCTGATTGCTCTATGGACAGAAAAAAATCGCCCGAAAGGGATGACTTTCTCGGTTTTTATTTGTATGTTTGCCATGTCGATTGGATTTTGTGCATGTCTTTTTGCCATACACTAAAAACAATAGGGATTTCCGACACGACAAATTCCTGCACAACTTCTTGTTGCTTAGGAAAAGCTTCGTGCTGGTGTTGCGAAATTACAGTAAAAAAGACAGCTTCTAAATTGTCAAATAGTAAAATTGTATAAATAGCAAACAAACACGATGAACAGAAGAAACTTCATGAGAACGTCGCTTGCCGCAGCCGGATTGGCATGGCTTGGCGACACACAGAAAGCCTACGCATTAGGCACACAAAGCACACTCACAGGCAAGACCTGGCAAGGCTGGAAACCCGGCGAAATGCAAGTACACTTCATCTACACCGGAGTAGGCGAGTCCATGTTCTACATCTTTCCCGACGGCACTACCTTGCTGCTCGACTGTGGCGACCACACGGCCATCAACCGTGGCAAACTTGCCGTACACGTGCTGCCCAATGGAAACCGACACGCCGGCGAATGGATTGCGCGTTACGTAGAACGGGTAAACCCACACAAGACACAGGTTGACTACATGATGCTCTCGCACTACCACAACGACCATGGGGGATGCAAGACGTTCAATGCAGGCACCGTGGAACACAATGGCAAGCAATACTTTCTCAGTGGATTCATGCAGGCCGCCGAGACCCTATCGTTCGGCAAGGCCTTCGATCGTGGATGGCCAGACTACACCGACCCGATACCATTGGTCATCAATGACGGCGGAGTACTGGAACAGATGAAGGACTTCTATGCCTACATGATTCAGGAAAGGGGACTACAGGTGGAACGGTTCAAGGTAGGAGCCACCAATCAAGTCAAGTTGCTTCACGACCCCGAGAAATACCCTAACTTCTCCATTTTCAATCTTTGCGGGAACGGACGCATTGCATCGCGCGACGGAAACATCACCGACCTATATGCTGAGCGAAAGAAAACCCCACCTGCCAGCTTCAATGAGAACGGAATGAGCCTCGGTATGGTCATGTCGTATGGCGACTTCCGATTCTTCACCGCAGGCGACTTCTCCGACAAGTGGACACTCGCCGACGGTACCGTGTTCGAAATCGAGGACGCACTGGCCGACGTGTGCGGAAAGGCGCATGTGGCCAAGATCAATCACCACGGACACTATTCGATGCCCGAACGATTGGTTAAGGCACTACAGTCGCGCGTGTACGTCAGCTGCGTATGGGACCAGCTGCACAATGTGGCTCCTGTCATGGAACGTCTGGCCAGCCGCAAGCTCTATCCGGGCGACCGCCTTATCTGTCCCGGCATCATGCCCGCCGAGCGGCGCATCGAGGATGCCGGCAAGCCATGGACAAATTCCATCGCCACCGAATCGTATGAAGGAAGCCACATCGTGCTCACTGTCCAGCCCAACTGCAAGGACTACACCATCACGTTCATCGAAGCGCAGGACGTAATGGTTTATACGGTCGTG
>JAUNNV010000070.1:0-6276 GCA_030531335.1 Bacteroidales bacterium | reverse complement strand
CATCAAGAGTGTCATCCCAGTCACCGTGTAACACGCCCACGGTCACAGAGCCCGTCGAAGTACGATGACAAATCCACATCCGAGCCCCGATTCTCTGGGCGGGAATGACAAGCGTTTTCATAGGCTGTCAACCCATGAAGGTCATCAAACGCTGATACCCATCGGGCAGCGATGAAAAAAAGATAAAAACATGCAAGTGTCCAGTTGAATCACTATCTTTGCCCAACAGTGAAATGCCTCGTGGCGAAACGAATAAGGACAAAGCGATGGAGAACATACATGACATTTTAACCACTAATGTATATTTGTTATGACTAAGAGAAAAGAAAACAAAACGGTTTACATTTCGCCTTCCATGAAGGTGATGACCATCCGAGATCGACAATTATTGTGTCAAACTTCCCTTTATGGCCTTCAAGGTCCATCGAAAGCAAACAACGGTTATTTATATGAAGACATTGATGAATAAGATGAGACACAGCTTTATCGCTGTTGTGAGCCTGCTTTTGTTGATGGGGTGCAGCAAGGCGGACGACATCACCATCGAAAGCACACCCAAGCAACAGGCGGAAACGATTCCTACCTTGAAAGTCCTTGTGAAGGCAAACGAATCGCGCGCCACGGTGGCCCTGGATGCAGTGACATGGGTCGCCGGCGACAAAATCTTTGGCTTCTACGAGAAAGATGCCACCCAAACGCAAGTGGTGTTGCAATACAATGGCAAAACCGAAGGCGATTACATCGTGTTTGAGCCCACATCGGGCTCATTGGCTGGTGCCGCCAACGGTACGACCTTCCACATGGTCTATGCTCCCGGGATGGAAAACGGCATCACGGCAGATGGGAAGCTGACCCTCCGCCTGGCCGACCAGACAGGGTCTCTCGACCAGATGGGGACTTACAACTACATGTATTCAAGCGGAACGGTAAGCGACAACACGCTGGTCCTGTCGTTCGACAACCAGATAGCACTGCTGAAACTACATGCCATGGATTTCGACAATGCTGTAACCACAACAAGAGTTAGCGGTGAACAAATCACGAATGAAGCCACTCTCGACCTAAAAACCGGTTTGTGGATCTTGGGCGATCCTGCCCCACTTGTCGTCAACTGTGGGATGGAGAAGAACAACGACATCTACATTGCCATGTTTCCATGCACCTCCAAGGTGTTTGTCAACTTGGAGGAAGGTGCCAACCATCACGACCGTTCGGTCACCACTGCCAAGACATTCGAGATGAGCAAAATGTATGGGCTGGACTGCTCGAAAGCAAAATGCACAGCCGACAACGCGAAGTGGAAAAACGACAACACCATCTACACCGCAGGGCAATTGCGCAACTTCATGTCGGCCATCTCTGCATCCAGCACCCATGCAAGCCAGACCGTGAAAATAGGTGCCGACATCACGGTCTTCGACAACTGGAGCTACAGCACCTTCGGAAACTTTCGTGGCGTCTTCGATGGGCAAAATCATACCATCACCCTGAATGGCGCAAGCAATGCTCCTCTGCTTAACGAGATTTGTATTGCCACCGTCAAAAACCTCACTGTAGCTGGAAAGGTGAACAAGCCATACGTGAGCGATTCAAAAAGCTACACGGGAGGACTTGTCGGATTGATGAAGGCATCGGATTCCGGAACAAGCCGTGCGGTGCTCGAAGGCTGTACAAACAAGGCAAGCGTCACCAGTAGTGTATCCACCGATTCGTTTGTCGGCGGACTGGCTGGCAAGGCGGAGAGGAATGCACTGATCAAGGATTCCGCAAACAAAGCCGCCGTAACCTGCAACGACAAAGCGACTTCAATCAGCGTGATGGTCGGCGGAATTGCAGGACAAACCAATGGGACGATTACCGACTGCACGAATTCCGGCGACGTTACTACAAACACGACATGTGAAAATCTGTATGTCGGGGGGATTGTGGGCTTTGCGTATGGGAGCAACGTTTACACATCGACTGTCCAAGGATGCTCGACAGATAGCGGACACGCCATACAAGTAACAAACAATTCGCAAGCAACGGACATGAGAGTGGGCGGAATCGTAGGCAATGGATATGGCAACCTGTTTGGCTGTGCGAACAATAGTGATGTCTTGACAAAAGGCGAGACCAGTACATTGTTCGTTGGAGGAATATCTGGACACATAGGAAACACAGGCATCACTCTTTCCATACAATGCTGTTGTAATCGTGGAGACGTATCCAATTCAGCCACAGCTTTGGAAAACTCGAACGTAGGGGGATTTGTGGGGAAACTCAACCTTGAGAACATATCCATAACCGGCACTTACAGCGTAGCGGAAAGCGTAAGTGACACTTCCAAATCTGACATAAGGAATACAGGGACATTCGTTGGTGTCGTAAATTCCTTTATAAAAATTGTATTGCAAGAATGCTTTGTGGAAGAAGTAACAGGAGTCTCTAAACATGTAGGAAATGGAACTAAAATTTCCGAATCAGCTATAAAGGACTTTCCCCAAAAGGATGGGCAAACCCAAGAGCTTGTAAGCACACTCAATGCCAACCTGTCCGATGATTGTGCCTATCATTTCGTCTATCGTGCTGGCGACTATCCTGTAATTGAAATGAAGTAGTGAGGAACAGTGTAGGGCACACAATATGCCCTACACTTGTGCCCACATCTCCTCCCTCTTGCGGAAACCGCGCCTTGTTTGTACGGAGGGATGAGCCTCGCGGTGACACGGTAGGTTGATGTGTGAGAAAACCGATGGGGAGAGGGTTATATCTTGTCGTTGAAGCATTCGGCTATCTCACTCAACTTTATTTTTTGGAACACAAGGTCGGCACCGCTGCCCTCGTAGAGTATGCAGAGGTCATCGCCCCACACCGCCATGCACGAGTAGCCTGCCCCCTGGTTGGCATCGAACTCAATCCAATAGGCTTGTGGCCAGGTGTTGCCATCGTCGCGACTCACTTTCAAAGTGTGGTTCACACGTTTGTGGGTGTTGTTTGGGTTGAAGAAATACACAATGCCTTCATGCTTGATGAGCGATGCCTGACAGGCCGGCTCAATGAGTGCCGAGCGCGAGGTGGCATGTTTCGTCCAGGTGGTGCCAAGGTCGGCGCTCACTGCTATGGCGCGTCCGTTTCCTTCGGTCTTTCCTCGGTTGCTTCGTTCGCGTGCGTTGAGCATGAGTGAGCCGTCGGCAAGTTGGATCACCATGTTTTCGTTGGAATTGGTGGTGGCCACGTTGCCGGCCTTCCAGCTTGCGCCATGGTCGCGGCTATACACGATGGTCGTAACCTGAAGCCCGGTCTCGTCACGTCCCTCGGCCGGTATTACCAGTGTGCCGTCGGCAAGGGTGATGCCTGCCCCCGGTGCGGGAGCCATGAGCCACCATTGCTCGGGTTTCACGTCGCGGGTCAGGTTGCGTGGCGCGCTCCAGGTAAGTCCGTCGTCAGTGCTTTCCACCATCAGGAACTGGCTGCTCTGTCTCACGTCGTAGCCGGGTTGCGAACCGTGTTCGCGCCACTGGTGGTTCCATGCGGTCGATTCGTCGGTGAGCCCTTCCACCCACTTGCCCGTCGTAGGATCCATGATGCCGTGCATCCAAACCCCACAGATGAAGAGTTTGCCGGTGGTGGTGTCGCAGGTTACGGAACCGTCGCTCACGCCATTGTATTTCTGTGGCAGTCCGCCCCATTGGCCCATGTCGATGGCTGTCATCATGCGACTCCAGCTGCGTCCGCCATCGGTGCTGCGATTGTAGCAGATGTCGATGTCGCCTTGCAGGTCGTCGCTCTGGTTGCGTCGGGCGTCGTACATGGCAATGAGGGTGCCTCGGGGAGTGACAGTGAGTCCTGGAATACGGGTGGTGTGTACTCCGTCCTGCCCATGCTGGCGCAAGGCTATGCCTACACGTAGTTGTGGCAGCCGTGCACAGTCGGTTCTTACGGTTCCTTCGCTTGTACTCACCTGCAGGCCGCTGAAGCTTATCTTGTTGAGCAGTTCTATGGTGTCGGCCAGTTGCAGGCACACATCAAGTCGGAGCGTGTCGGTGAGGCCGACGTGCAGTGAACAGTCGATGGTGGCTTCCTTGCCTTGCAGGTCGAGGTGTGTGCTTACGAGTGTCTGTCCCCCCTGCATGATGTCTAACGAGGTGAGGTCGGACAGGTTGTGGGTAGCCTTGAGCGAGAGGCTGAGGCCGCTGATGTGTTGCTCCATGGGAGCTTGGTTCACCAATGCCACGCTGGCCACCTTGTTCGTTGGCTTCAACGACAGGATGGGTACGTTGTCGGCCGTAATGGTGGCTTTTACGTTTTTGTTGGTGGGGCTACATGCGCTATGGGTGGCGAAAAGGATTGCGATGGACAGGATTTGGAATGCTTTCATAAAGGTGTGACAGTGTGGTGGGGACGTGGGCCGATTTGGTCGAATGGAATGGCTGGGATGCCATATTGCTTCAGCACTTCCGGTTGCAGGTAGTGTTGCAACGGCTTGTCGGACTGCTGGATGAGGGTGTTGTCGGTGCTGATGAATCCTTTTTCGCCATTCATGATGAGTTTCTTGAAGTTGACAACCAGGTTTCGTGTGAGGTAGTTGCGGCTTCGTGCCGAGGCGGGTTCCTCGCGCAGCTCAGGGTATTTCGACAGATAGATGTCGCTGAAACAGTTCACGGCCTCCAACTTCTTCAGGTGGTCGGGGCGGTTGTACTTTTCGTCCCAGGTCGTGTCGTTCCACACGTTGCAGCTTCCGGCTGCCTGGCAGCCATAGAACACGTTGCCCTCGATGGTGATGTCCTTGCCTCCGTTGATCTGCACCGCACCGAAGTGCCCGCCTCCACAATTCTCGAATATGTTGCCTGCGACGGTGTGGCCCGAGATGATGTCGTCGAAACGAACGCCGGCGGCTCCCGCAAACATGCCGCCCACAATGTTGCGCCAGTGGTTGTGGCTGATGTTGAGGCGTCGGTACGAGTAGTCGAAGTAGGTGTCGATGCCTCCTTGGTCGTCGCTCTCGCACACCACGTCGAAACATTGGTTGTACTCCACATTGATGTCGTTGCCCTCCAGACGCATTGCCGACGACGAGGAGTGCTGGAAGCGGTTGTGCACGATGTCGATGCCGACGCCTTGGAAATGGATGGCGGGCTCGTAGGTGCGCTTGTAGAGCGAGAAGTTGTCGATCACATTGTCGCTCACCACAAATCCTGACGGCTCAAGGGTGGTGCGGTTGCCTCCGCAGGCCACGATGCCTCCACAGCCAAGCTCGGTGAGCCGGCATCCGGCGACGCGGTGGCCAAGGCCATGGTCTAAGGTGATGGCATTGTCGCCCATGCTGCTGAGGCGGCAGTTCTCGATGGTCACGTTCGCGCCTCCGATCACCACGATGCCTTTGTTGCGGACTCCCTTGATGGTGAGGTTGCGCAGTGTCACGTGATGGCAGTGGCTCAGCGTGATGGCTGCCGGTTCGCCGAACACCGACAGGGTGGTGCGGCTGCGTCCCTTTTGGTAGGTGTCGCTGGGTTTCCAGTATATTTTTTTCGCCTCGCGGTCGATGTAGTATTCACCCGCTTCGTCGAGTTCGCACAGCAGGTTGAGCCCATAGTAGCGCAGTCCGTCGCGATAGCCATAATGATGGTAGGGCTTGGCCAGGGTGATGGTCTTGCTTGTGGCATCGACTTTCTCTAAGTGCTGGCGCTCCTCTGCCCAGTCCCAATACCAATAGCCGTGCAGGTAGGCGTCGGGCTCGTTGCTCCACTGTGCAATGCGCTCGTCGGTGTATTCGAACACTCCCTCGCGTGTGCCGTGTACATGAATCCAGGTGTCGCCCACGTCGGTCGCGCCCAGTGCGCGTCCGGCTGTGGTGAAGCCTTGGTTGGGCCAGCGTGCCAGCTGTTGCCGTTGTCCGTCGCAGTAGAGGTCGATGCGGTTTGTCCTTTGTGCCACTTCGCCCAGGTCGGCCATGTCGGCCAGGTCGGCCATGAGCACGCCTTGGCGTTCGGGGTCGTTGGTCCAATGCGTGATGTCGGCCTCGCCCGACAATATGGTGGCGGCTCCGGGGGCTCCCTCGATGGTGAGGTGGCTGATGTTTTCGAAACAAATGGCCTTGCTGAGTTTGTACTCGCCGGCCGGAATGGTGAGGGTGACTGCCTTGCCGGGGTTTTGGGCAAGCATTTCGTTGGCTCTCGTCGTGTAGTGCTCGATGTTGTCGTTGCCTCCGCAGGCACACAGGGCGACTGTCAGGAGGGCTGCAATGGAATGGCGGATGGAGGAGGTCATGTTAATTATGAATTATGAATTATGAAT
>JAUNNV010000069.1 GCA_030531335.1 Bacteroidales bacterium | reverse complement strand
TTCGATTAAAAATTTTATGAAAGATTTTCGAGATGAAAATTTGCTTATTTGAAGGTGCAATGGGGCTCCATTGTGACTGAAAAGAAACGAACTTTTCAGTCGGAAAGATTTTATAAAAGATTAATTGGGACATTTCAAAACAGCTTCTTAAACAAGCGTATGTTTCTCAAAAGCGGATTCTTACGCTCCAACAACAACATTTCAGCCACTAAAAGCACCAATACAATCCAAGCCACCGCCACAAATTGTTCGTCGAACTCCGTGAACACCTGCGTCTCTACATCGGCCTTCGCCAGTTTATTCACCTCATCGGTCAACAATTTCTCGGCTGCATTCGAATTGTCCACCTGAATATAGAGTCCCTCTCCCGCCTGTGCTATATCCTGACACATCTGCGTGTTGAGCTTGGTCACGATGACATTCCCCTCGTTGTCCTTCCTGAACTCACTGCTGTTGGGAGCTATCGGAATAGGTGTGCCGTCGGTCGAACCTATTCCCAACACGAATATTTTCACACCTTTCTCCGCTGCTTCCTTTGCAGCCTCCAACACGCCGCCCTCGTGGTTTTCACCATCGGTAATCACTACAATGGTCTTCTCCACGTTCTCGCGCTGCGTGAAACTGCGCATTCCCAACCGTAAGGCTGCGCCAATGTCGGTGCCTTGGGTGGCTATCAGTTCAGGAGTTATCGACTCCAGAAAGATTTTCGCCGACACATAATCGCTGGTCATAGGCAGCTGTGTGTAAGCCTCTCCAGCAAACACGATAAGCCCCACCTTGTCGTTGCTGAACGAATCGACCAACCGTGCTATCATCTTCTTGGCTTTCTCCAAACGGCTGGGCACAACATCCTGTGCAAGCATGGAGTTTGAAATGTCGAGTGCTATCACAGCCTCCACACCCGTACGTTTCACCGTTTCCATTTTCGACCCGAATTGAGGACGCGCCAACGCCACGACGAGCAATGCGATGGCGACAAAAGTGAGCCAGAATTTCCACTCCACACGAGCTCTCGACACGTCGGGCATCAATCCCCCTATCAGTTTCAAGTCGCCGTATTTCTGAATGTTCTTTTTGTATTCATGCCTCACATACACAAAGAGCGCCACCAATATCGGCAAGACGATGAGCACATATAAATATTCCGGATTTGCGAATCTAAACATATCTCTTCAATAACTCTTCTGTTCTACATTAAGGTATTTTCTTCAGCACCATGTAACGCAACACCAGCTCCACCAACACCAGCGCCAGTGCCCACCAGGCAAATCGCTGATACTCCTCCTCGCGCTTACTGAACTCCTTCACATTGAGTTTCGTCTTCTCCAGCTTGTCGATTTCCTCATATACATCGCGCAAGCCGGAAGTACTTGTCGCACGGAAATAATTGGCATTGGTCGTACCGGCTATCTCGGTCAGCATTTTCTCGTCTATATCGACCTTCATGTTGACATATTGCGTGCCGTTGGCTGTGAAAACCGGATAAGGAGCTTCGCCTTTCGACCCCACGCCAATGGTATAGACCCTTATGCCAAATTGCTTGGCAATGTCGGCCGCCGTCATGGGGGAAATGTCGCCACGGTTGTTCGATCCGTCGGTAAGCAGGATAATCACCTTCGACTTAGCCTGGCTTTCCTTCAGCCGGGTCACGGCGTTGGCAATGCCCATGCCGATGGCCGTACCATCCTCTATCAAGCCTTGTGCCGCCATGTTGCCATTGATACTCTGGAAAAGGTTGAGCAAGACGGTGTGGTCGCTCGTAAGTGGACATTGGGTAAACGACTCGCCAGCGAAAATGGTCAAGCCTATGTTGTCGTTGGGACGACCATTCACGAATTCCGAAGCCACCACCTTCGCAGCCTCCAATCGATTGGGTTTCAAATCCTCGGCAAGCATCGAGGTGGATACATCGACCGCCAACATGATGTCGATACCCTCTATTTCCGTGTTTTGCCAATTGTCGGTCGATTGCGGCCGGGCCAATGCCAATATCAACATCACCAAGGCCAACATTCTCAACACAAATGGAGCATGACGAAAATAAACCTTCCAACTTGTAGGCACATTGGTGTACATGTTGATGGTCGAGACCTGCATGGTTGGTTCGGTCTTATGCTGTTTCATCACGTACCACACCACGTATGGTATGAGCAGCAAAAGCAACAACAGGATTTCCTTATTAGCAAATATCATTTTAAGCGAACCTTTCTACAATAGGTTTAACAAACATCTCACCACATAAACCATCAGCACGACCAACACCACTCCGCTCATCGCAATACCCGCCAACAGTGCCATGCGAATGCGTTTCGGGCGTTCCTCCTCCACCTTTATCACTGTGGGTTCCGTCTTGGCATTCGGGGTGGGCTCTTGCTTGGTCGCGTTGATGAAGTCGATGGCATTCAGCAAGTTCATGTCGTTTTCGTTCAGCATCGGAGCATATTTTGCGAATTTCACCAAGTCGGATGTCATAAACAAGTCCTTCAGCTCCTTCAGCGAATCGCTATCGTGGACAGCCTGCAAATGCCCGATGATTTCCGTCGAAGTCATCTCCATGGCATTGAAGTTGAAACGTTCCGACATGTAAGTGCGGAGTGCATCGGTCAGGTTCGTGTAATATTGTTTCGGATTGTTCATGCAAAGCTGCCTGTCGGCCTTGATTTCATCCATCTGTTTCAGTGCCACCTCATGTGGAGGCTGTTTCGGCTCCACCTTTATGAAGCGGATGATAGGTTTGTTGTCTTTCAAGCGTTTGTACAGATATACGGCCAAAACAGCCAGTAACGCCATTATCAAGACACTATACACTATCTGGTCGATATCTTCCCAACCGATGCTGATGGAACGGATCTCCTTAGCAGGGAAGATGGCATCCGGATTCTCCTCGTCCATCGGTACAGGCAATGTAAGTACCTTCAGAGCCAACGACTTGGAGTGATATGCCACATCATCGACCACTGCCTCAACGGGAGGTATGTAATAGAAGGCCGAATCCCATGAGGTGATGGTATATTCCTGGGTCACCACCATGCGTTTCCCCTTGTTCAGGTATTGGGTATCGGCAGGAGCCGTCTCAACAATTTCGATGCCCGTAATGATGGTATCCGTGTAAAGCGGCATTTGTAGCTTCGACTGTACATCCGCACTCACTTCTATCTTCAGCTTGGCCTGCTCGCCTATCAACAATTGCAGCGAATCGATGGCAGCATCGACAGTGACATTTTGCGACTTTGCTCCAGCAACCGCCAACCAACAAACCAAACAAAACACGATTCTTTTCATGATCTCCTTGCAAATAAACTCATGAGTGCCTTTACATAATCCTGATCCGTACGTACCGACACATTGTCCACACCACTTTTCGTAAACACATCCGTCAACGCCTCCTGTTTTTGCAGCCACCATTGGTGATGCCAGTTGCGTAGCGTTTTTGACGAAGTGTCGATCCATTGTTCGACACCCGTTTCCGCGTCGCGCACTTTCATCAAGCCCACATCGGGCAACTCGGCCACCCGGCGGTCGTAAATCTGGATAGCCACCACGTCGTGCTTTCGGTTGGCCACGGTCAGCGCGTTCTTGAAGTCGTGTTCGTCAATGAAGTCGCTCAGCACGAAAGCCGTGCAACGTTTCTTGATGACATTTGTCAGATATTCCACTGCCATGCGAATATCCGTGCGTTGGCTTTCGGGCTTGAAGTCGAGAAGTTCGCGTATTATATACAATATGTGCTTGCGTCCCTTCTTGGGCGGAATGAACTTCTCGATACGGTCTGAAAAGAAAATCACGCCAATCTTGTCGTTGTTTTCAATAGCCGAAAAGGCAAGTGTGGCAGCAATCTCGGTAGCCATGTCCTTCTTCAGTTGCTTCGATGTACCAAAGTCCAAACTGTTCGACACGTCGATGAGCAACATCACGGTCAGCTCACGTTCCTCTTCATACACCTTCACGTATGGACGGCTGTAACGGGCAGTCACATTCCAGTCGATGTCTCTCACATCATCGCCATATTGATATTCGCGTACTTCCGAAAACGACATGCCCTTCCCCTTGAAAGCAGTGTGATACTGTCCGGCAAAAATATTGTTCGTCAGACCCTTGGTCTTGATTTCAATCTGACGGACCCTTTTCAGTATATCAGTTGTTTCCATTAAGGCACTTCCACCTTATTTAATATAGCACTTACAATTTCGTCGGTTGTCATGTTGCTTGCCTCGGCCTCATAAGTCAAGCCAACACGATGGCGAAGCACATCATGAGCCACCGCACGCACATCTTCCGGAATGACATAGCCTCTCCGCTTGATAAACGCATAGCTGCGGGCGGCCAATGCCAGATTGATTGAGGCACGAGGCGAGCCGCCAAACCCAATCATGTCCTTGAGCTCCTTCATGCCATATTTCTCAGGATAACGGGTGGCAAACACAATGTCGGCGATGTACTGTTCTATCTTCTCGTCTAAATAAACCTGACGGACCACTTTCCGGGCCTCCAGAATGTCATCGGCACGCAGGATGGGGCGAATCACGATACTTTCGCCACTGATGTTCTGACGGATGATTTTCTTCTCCTCCTCCAACTTAGGATAGTCAATCAACACCTTCAACATGAAACGATCCACCTGTGCTTCGGGCAACGGATAGGTACCTTCCTGCTCTATCGGGTTTTGGGTAGCCATCACCAAGAACGGCCGCGGAAGTTCGAATGTGTCCTTGCTTAGTGTCACCTGACGTTCCTGCATCGCTTCGAGCAAGGCACTTTGCACCTTGGCGGGAGCACGGTTTATTTCATCGGCAAGCACAAAATTTGCGAATATCGGACCCTTCTTCGAAATGAAAGTCTCATCTTTCTGACTATAAATCATGGTTCCCACGACATCGGCGGGCAGCAAGTCTGGAGTAAACTGGATACGACTATATTTGGCATCTATCAGCTGGGCGAGCGTCTTGATGGCAAGGGTCTTGGCCAATCCCGGTACACCTTCGAGCAAAATGTGCCCGTCCGACAACAATCCTATCAACAACGATTCTACCAAATGTTTCTGTCCTACGATGACTTGGTCCATGCCGGCCATCAAGTTGGTGACAAACGCGCTTTGACGTTCAATCCGTTCGTTAAGTTCACGAATATCAATAGCTTCAGCCATATTATTAGATTTTTATTTTATTAGCAAGTGCAAATTTAATCTATTTTCCAAATTGTTCCAATTCATTTTAATCTTTTTAACCAAGTCGCCACCTCCCAAACTCATCAGCCTGTAAATGGCCGTTGCATATCGCCAACCAGCTTGGGGAGGTTTCTTGCGATAGAATCAAAAGCAGCAATCATTGCGCTCTCTGTTCCATGAAACGCTGCAAGTCGCGCACTATCATCTCATACATCGGACATTTCCTGAAATCCGTATTCCGACGCAATATCTCATTGACGTTGGTTTGCCTGTTTTCATAACCCGACAATTCATTCCGATATTGCATACTATGTTCGGCCAAACGCTGGATTTCCATTTCGCGTTCTCTACGCAGGATGTTACAAACGGGAGCAAGTATCCGCATGACGACAGCATCCATGATGTGATGTCCTTGAACAAACAAATAGGAGTTGTCGGGTGTCACCCCCAACGAATTGAATTCCTGTTGCAGTTTCTCAACTTCAATTTTCCCAATCGGATAGTCGGTTTCAAAACCCTTGATTTTGTTCTGCACTTTCCTGTTCATTTGCCAAAGCGACCTTTCCATGTGATAGACATCGATGCGTTCGAGCGTCAGGAGATGACAACAGTCCGCAATGGAGAATTCCTTCTTGTTTTTTCGCCGATGAAACCACACCGACCATGCCAACAACGGAAACGCTATTTCGGAGTACATGCGAAACAACTCAACGAAATCAATGATTTCACGGTCGTTCATGGTAGCCTGCACACACACCTCATGCAGTGATTCCGCATAACATTGATAATTCTCGATAGAATAGGTGTATGTCTGAAATATGAATGGATTTGAATTGATGTTGCTTGAGGTTGGGTTTGCATCCTGTAGCAAATAGTCGTAATCGCTATCGATACATGCTATCATGCTATACCCCAACCGATCGCCCAACTGATTGGCGAGTACGGTTTTTTTCCCTTTTGTCAATGAACTTTGCGATGGAGGCACGATTTGGAAATACACTCGGTCGTTCTCGAAATCCGACAAGATGGAGTGCCAAAAGGCAATGTCGTCGTAACTCTCCACAAAGGCAAGAATCTTGTGGCGTGCCGATTTCGGACGCAGCTTGTTTGCGGCAGCGACATAGTTCGACGACAGTATTTCGGTCAGACGCTTACTCATATCACCCCGATTTCATAAGCTCACTCGGTTATGTCGCTTATCTCCGTCACAGCGTCCATCCATCCGTTCATCACCAATGCGGGGGAGTGTGTGGTCAGGATGATCTGGACATTTTCATTGAGCGAACGAATCAAGCCTATCAGCCGTTCCTGCCATTCCACGTGCAACGATATTTCCGGCTCATCCATGAAGAGCACCCCTTTGCGGTTGTCCTGAACCAAAACCGTAAGGAGAATCACAAGCATTTGTTTCTCGCCCGAAGAGAGCTGGTAAGGATGGAGCACGTCGCCATACTGTTCCAGACGAATCTCATTGCTTGTGCGGACGATGCGCTTGTTTGTTTCCGAGAACAAATCGTCTATCAAGTCCTGGAATTTGGCCTTGGGCCGGGCGATAAGAGCCGCTTTTTGTTGTCCGTCAGGGTCACCCGATGTAAGACATTCTATGATGCGGTTGCCTATGTTCACCTGATAGTCCAGATAGCGTCGCTGGAGTTTGTACAACTGCCAGTCCAGTTCGGTCTTTACATTCCTGTCGGCCAGTTTCTCCATCAGTTCTGTGTGGATAAGCGGACGGTCGAAACTTCGGATCACATCGTAGTGTATTCGTGTGGCATTGTCGGGGTGGAACTTGAAATACACGCCCGGTTCACTCCCATTCTCCATGTTTCCTCCGCCAAGAGTATCGAGCGTGGTGACGGATTGGTTCACTATAGTGCTCTTTCCCAAACCATTGGCACCACTAAGAATATTCACGTCGGGGCGGAGATTCCATCGGATGTTTTTCTTTCCCCACAAACCCTTAATCACGATTTGCTGAATGTAGTCGGCCTGCATGTCTGTGTCGTTTTTTCATTTCTCCACAAAAATAGTGGAATCCCATCACTTTTTCAAGACTTCCCTTGTTTTTTTAACGTACTTTCTGGAAAAAGTCAAATTCGGATTTACAAGGGAAAGGTGTGGATAAGAGCCGACAATCTTTCCGTTGCCTGCACGAAAACTATAAACGCCGGCGGCGGTTATACAATCGGCAGTGGCGGTTATAGTTTTCGAGGAAACAACATCAAGTTGTCGCCGGCGCAACAAAAACTTTTTCAGGAATCGGATTTCTGACTGCACTGGCTGCGCCCATGACAGCCAGCGCGTTCAAACCCTTCTCATCTGTTTCCCTTCATCTGGTTGTGTGTCTTGCAGAGCATTTGGCAAATCCCGACATTCGAGCCTCCGCCTCTGCTCCATGCCGTGACGTGGGGGCGGCATCCATCTCCGTCTCTTTCCAAATGCGTTTCTTGTTGTCATTGTCGCCGGACGCACAGAGTGGGCAATTGCTACGGCCGGCATCCTTGGCCTCCTTTGTTTGTCGGGGTATAGGCGCTCTTGATGGTTGGCTTGTCGAACAAACGGATATTGGGCAGCTTGGCCTCCTTTCCGCCTCCCGGCACATACTCGAAGATGCCTTTCTTGTCTGTCGCACACGTAGATGGGCAGCTTCGTCTGTGCTATCCGCCCGGCGGATGTTGGCGGCAATGCTGCTGACGTTTTGGTTGCGTCCGTTGGTATCCACAATGTCGGGTTTGCTGGTCATGAAGCGTCCCAACGAAGTGATGCGCTGCTGTCCGTCGAGTACCTCGTAGCGGTCTTCACCCGTTTTGTTGAAGTATATGAACCCAACAGGACAACCATCGATGACGCTTTTCACCACTGCCACCTCGCGCTCAATGTCGGCATACTGGGTGTAGAACTCGTCTTGCTTGGCTGTTTTTACCTTCGATAGATTCGCATTTGCCACAGTGGTTAGGTGTTTTTGAAGAGTAAGCCTTTCAGCCGATGCCCCTGGCCCGGAAGATGCGGTCCTTGGCCTCGGCGATTTCCTGGAACTTCTTCTGCGCGGCCTTCTGCACATCGTCGCCAAGCGTGGCCACACGGTCGGGATGGTGTTGGAGGGCCATTTTCCGATAGGCTTTGCGGACTTCATCGTCGGAGGCATCGGGTGTGATGCCCAACACCTTGTAGGCCTCCTCCAACGAGTTCCCTCCCAAATGGAGGAACTGGTCGATGACCGAGGCCGACAGTCCCATTGCCGCAGCCAGTTGCTTCATGGTGTCGGTCTCCACTTTCGTGACATTGCCATCGACCTTCACCAATTCGCACAAGAACGCCAACAGCTGCAGACGGTATTCCTCGTTCATGGCCGAGGACAGTCGGCGGCAAGTACGCACAATCTTGTCGTTCCACTCCTCGTTGCCCATCAGCTTGCGCTGCTTGAAAATCCGGAGTATCATCTGCTCGCCGTCCTTCAACCCCGCCTCGCCAAAATTGCTACGGAGGAAACGCCGCACAAACTCCATTTCGGAGTGCATGATGCGTCCATCCACCTGGATGACGTGGGCCGCCAGTATCATGAGCGAGAGCAGGAAGCTGTCGTGCGACACCGTCTCGGGGCGGTTGCCGTCGCTGTGGGAAAGCGACGAGAAAAGGGTGTCGAACAAAGAACCTATGCAGAAACCCGACAAGGCGCCCAAGACGCCATGACCGAAAACGAACCCGAAGAGGGCTCCCACCCATTTGCCGTTTGCCATAAATGTTGCTTTCGTTGTTTTTTTGCAAAAGTAGTTTTTTCCGACGAACAAGCCGCAAAAAAGCGGAAAAATTGTCGGGGAATGGTTTTATTGTTTTAACTTTGTGTCCGATTTTTTTGAGAAAATGCAAGACAAACAATCCACATCGGAAAAGGCAACGCTACGGAAGGGTGTGTGGGGCATCGGTCCCCTTGTCTTCTTCTTGGTGCTTTATGCCTGCGCCGCATTGCTCACGGGTGCCCTGTCGAAGGTGCCCATCGCCGTGATGTTCCTGCTGGCATCGGTGTATGCCATCGTCACGACCCGGGGCATTCCCTACAGGGAAAAGATAGAAGTATATTGCAGGGGGGCGGGTTCCCCCCGCTTGATGTACATGATTTGGATTTTCGTGTTGGCCGGCACGTTCGCCTCTTCGGCACAGGAAATGGGTTGCATCCAGGAAACGGTGAACCTCATTCTGAAGTTCCTGCCAGCCCAAATCATTTATGCGAGTGTCTTCGTGGCTGGTTGCTTCATCTCGATGGCCACGGGGTCGGGCATGGGCTCCATTGTGGCGTTGTGTCCGTTGGCAATAGGAGTGGCGGAAGGCGTCGGGGGCAACCTGCCGTTGATGAGTGCGGTGGTGGTATGCGGCGCGATGTTCGGCGACAACCTGTCGTTCATTTCCGACACCACGGTGTTGGCCACCAGCAGCCAAGGATGCTCGTTGAGGGACAAGTTCCGTGTGAACTTCCTGATAGTGTTGCCCATTGCGGTGGTGGTGCTGCTGCTGTTTGTCTATCGAGGCATCGGCCTGCCCGCCGTGTCGCGTCCGTCGGTGGAGTTGGACTTTTGGAAAATCATTCCCTACGTGAGCGTCATCGTGTTGTCTGTCTGTGGTGTGGATGTGATGGCCACCTTGTTTTTCGGTACGCTGTTGTGTGGGGTCATGGGAGTGTCGATGGGTTGTTTCGACTTTGGCGGTTGGTTGCAGGCAGTGGATGCGGGCATTGCCGTGATGGCTCCCATGATTGCGATCATACTGTTGGCTTCCGGACTGATAGGACTGATGAAACACAACGGAGGGATAGACTTCATCGTGTCGGGCTGTACCCGCTTCATCCGGGGACGACGCACGGCGGAGGCGTCGATTGCCCTGCTGACAGGACTGGTGTGTGCCAGCACGGCCAACAACACGGTGTCAATCCTGACAGTGTCCGACATAGTGAAGGAAATCAGCGCGAAATACGGTGTCGATCCCCGAAAGGCCGCCAGCCTGCTCGACACGAGTTCGTGCATCGTGCAGGAACTGCTGCCCTACAGCACCCACCTGCTTGCAGCGGCTTCGTTTGCCGGCATATCCACGATAAGCATGTTGCCTTATATGTACTATCCCATCTTGTTGACGGCAGGGGTGGCGGTGGCCATCGCATTCAATATTCCAAGACTTAAGCCATTGAGAAACAAATCATGACACAACAAGTATGGACGACAGTATAGGAAAATACGGTTTGGACCTGCACGGCACCCTGATACTTGAGGAATACAGGGAATATCGTGCCACATTTCAGAGATTGAGGCAATTGGTGCTCGACATCATCGACAGGAAACTTGGCGAAAGCGGACTGTGCGTCGCCGCCGTGGAGGCACGGGTAAAGACGGAAGAGAGCCTGGCAGGCAAGCTGGAGCTGAAGGGCTCCAAATACGCGTCGCTCAACGACCTGACGGACATTGTCGGTGCCCGAATCATCGCTTTCTACACCGACGACGTGGACAAGATTGCCGCCTTGATGGAGAAAACCTTTGAGCTGGACAAGGAGTGTAGTGTGGATAAGCGCAGGATGCACGACCTGGACAGTTTCGGCTACAACTCGCTGCATTATATTTGCAGGATTCCCAAGTCGCTTTACTCGGATCCACAGTGTGCCTTGATCAACGAGATACGGTTCGAGATACAGATGCGGACGGCCTTGCAGCACGTGTGGGCCACCTTGAACCACGACATCGACTATAAGTCGGGGTTGGAGGTTCCTCGGGAATACCTGCGTTCGCTCAACTGCCTGGCCGGCCTGCTGGAGCTGGCCGACTCGCAGTTCAGCCAGATACGGACGGCTATCAACAACTATCGCCGCCAAGTGGAGCAACTGGTGAGCAATGGGAACTTCGACGACGTGCCCCTGAACGGCGACACCTTCCGAAGCTATTTGCAGCTCAAGCCCTTCGACGGCTTAGTGAAAAGAATTGCCGCCATCAACCAGGCCGAGATTCACGAGTCGTCGCAAATGCCATACCTGCAGGTGCTGAAGTATCTCGGCTTCCGCACGCTTGGCGATGTGGAGAAAATGCGCAAGTTGTGCACGGAGGAAGCCTTCCAGTTGGCCGTATATCAAATAGGCAACACCGATTTGGACATCATCAGCTCCACCATTGCGTTGCAAGACTTGCTGGTGATCCAGATCTTGAAAAACGGAGGAGGGGAACAAGGGCTGATCCACATGTTCAACCGGCTCAACGGGGAAACTCTCAGCAACGTGGAACGCGCACAGCGCGTGTTGGACTGCGCCCGACAACTACCTTTCATGAAATTCTTATAAAAGGTCGAATAGTAAATAGTCAATAGTA
>JAUNNV010000205.1 GCA_030531335.1 Bacteroidales bacterium | reverse complement strand
GTATATGGACGAGGTATATGACGAATACCTGCAACGTCGCAACTTCCTCATCAACGGACTGAACAAGATTCCCGGCGTATATTCCCCCACCCCCATGGGCGCATTCTACACCATGGTGAGGTTGCCTGTCGATGATGCCGAGAAATTTTGCAAGTGGTGTCTCACCGACTTCTCGTTCGAAGGGCAGACTGTGATGATGGCTCCCGGATCGGGCTTCTACACCCATCCCGACGATGGCAGGCACGAGGTGCGGATGGCATACGTGCTCAACAAGTCCGATCTGGCGAAGGCACTCGTCGTGCTCCAAAAGGCACTGGAAGAGTACAACAACCCAATGTGACAAACTTATTCGGAGAAATGAGATTCAACCGTTGCGGAAACAGTGGGGTGTTGTTGCCGGCCTTGTCGCTGGGTTTGTGGCACAATTTCGGATCGGTCGATGATTTTGGCGTAGCCAAGCAGATGGTGCTTAGGGCATTTGATGTGGGTATCTGCCATTTCGACCTCGCCAACAACTATGGCCCGATGGTGGGCAGTGCGGAAGAGAATTTTGGGCGTATCGTAAAGACTCAATTGGGTGGACATCGCGACGAACTGTTCATTTCCACGAAGGCGGGTCATGAGATGTGGCCTGGCGTGTATGGAGGAAACAGCTCGCGGAAAAACCTTATAGCCTCGTGCGACCAGAGCTTGCGGCGTTTGGGACTTGATTATGTGGATGTGTTCTACAGTCATCGTTATGATGGAGTCACTCCGATAGAGGAGACCATGCAGGCTTTGGTGGATATTGTGAGGGCAGGAAAGGCTTTGTATGTGGGAATTTCGAAATATCCGGTGGAATTGCAGCGCAAGTGTTATGAATACCTGCAGGCTCGCGACACACCTTGTCTGTTAAGCCAGTATCCGGCCAGTATGTTTCGTCGGGCTTCCGGGGTGGGCACGGGCAGTGGCATGGCTCCGGCCGACGGGAGGGGAATGTCAATGCCCACGAATTTGGAAATAGCGGGTCTGTACGGCAGTGGGTTCGTGTGCTTTTCGCCACTGGCCCAAGGATTGCTGACCGACAAATACCTGCAAGGCATCCCTCAGGGGAGCCGCGCCGCAAAGCCGACGGGGTTCTTGCGACGGGAACAGGTCACTGAGGCTCGCGTAGTGGCTGTCCACCGCCTTAATGCATTGGCCGCCAGACGTGGACAGACATTGGCGCAGATGGCACTGGCATGGCTGCTTCACGACACTCGCGTGACAAGTGTCATCATGGGAGCCTCGCAGGTGACACAACTGAACGATAATTTGCTTGCCTTGGACAACACTTCTTTCGGTGACGACGAACTTAAAGCCATCGACACGATACTGGCACCCATGGAAATTCAGATGTGAACCGTCTGCCCCTACAGCTGGGGGGTGAAGCCGGTATCGACGTAGTTGTAAAGGCTTTGGCACACGTGGCTTGCGAACTGCTGAGCCACGGCTATGAGGGCTGTCGGGTCGTTGAGTCCCTTGGCGAGGCCATAGATGTAGCCGGCGTTGAAATTATCGCCGGCTCCTATGGTGGAGACCGTGGCGATGGGCACGACGGGGACGATGGTCTTTCGACCGTTGCAGATGGCTGTGACGGCGTTCCCTCCATCGGTGCAAATCAGATGACGGCAGTATTGACTCAGGTATTTCTCATAGATGAGGTCGGCATCGCGAGTGCCATAGAGATTGAAAAAATCGTCGGTCGAACCACGTACGATTGTGGCGTGGCGGTAATTGTCGGTAATGTTTTCTCGCAATTCCTCCAATTCTTTCAGGTGGTTGGGGCGGAAGTTAATGTCGTAATAGATGGTGGCACCAGCATCGTGCGCGTGCTGGAGCAATGTCCTTACCAACTCCCGGGTCGATTTGCTTACGGCGAAATAACTGCCGAAGACAACGATGTCGTCGGCTTCGATTTCGGGCATGGAGAGAGGCATCGACTGGGGCTTGGGATCCTTGTAGAACTCATACTGCGCATCGTTGTTCTCGTCGAGAAACGCCAATGAAATGGTTGACTGGCAACCTTCGTACTGGGTGAGATATGCCGCCGACACGTGACTGTCTGTCATGAATTTCCCGACATACTTCCCTACGTGGTCATCGCCCACGGCCGAGATCATGAAGCATGGAACGCCTTCCTTGCCAAGGGTGCGCCCCAATGAAATCATCGAATTGAAAGTGCTTCCTCCTGGAACGGCACGTTGCGGCATATCGTTCTTGAAAATGATGTCGCATACGGTTTCTCCTATACCTATTATTTTCATCTGTAAGCTATGTTATTTACTATTTT
>JAUNNV010000204.1 GCA_030531335.1 Bacteroidales bacterium | reverse complement strand
CGGGGGTTTATTTTTTTTTCTGAATTACACCCCGATTTTATGCGAAAAACATTATTAAAAAAACGACAGCACTCTGCACACAAAATTCTTTTTTGTTGATTTTTTACAAAAAAGTGTTATCTTTGCATTGTGAAAACAATGAAACATTATACGAATGTTCATTATGTGGTGCCTATGTCAAAGTACAAAAGACACCGCTTCGCACAGGTGAAATAACGTCGGCGCCTACGGGAAAGCCAACATTTTGAACCGTAAAACTATAATATATGAAAAGAATCATTCTCGCTATCTCGTTTGCGTTTATTTGCTGCTGTTCACAGGCTCAACGACCGTGGACTTTTTGGTACTGGATGTATGGTGCCGTGAGCGATGAAGGCATCCGTGCCGACCTGCAAGCAATGAAAGATGTTGGTATCAGCGGTTTCTACTTGATGCCTATAAAAGATTCAAAGGTTGGGCCACAGTATGGTGGAACGTGCGACCAGCTGACGCCTGAATGGTGGAAACGCATTGACACTGTGTATCGAGTGGCAGATAGCCTTCATCTTGAAATGGGAATACACTTCAGCGATGGTTTTGCCCTTGGTGGTGGACCATGGATTACTGAGGATGAATCAATGCAGAAAGTCAGTTGCACGGAGGTTCATGTAAAAGGTGGAAAGAAGGTTGACTTTAGCGAATATTGCAGTCATCGCAATCATATAGCCACTTACGCAGTACGTGACAAATATGCTGTTGAAACCGATAAAAAACCACAATCATCGGTTACATTTCCATTCTCTTCAAAGACTCCTTGCGACGTGATTTTCGACTATGGCGAAGATTTTACCGCTCGAAGTGTGACAATCGTCACTGGTGGTAACAATATTCAGGCTCATAATTGGAAAGTTTTTGCATCGATAGATGGCAAAAACTACCGATTCCTGCGGGATATTAAGCCTGCACGACGTGGATGGCAGGATACAGGAATACAATCAACTTATGCCCTTCCTCCAGTCAAAGCGAGATACTACAAGTTCTCTTGGAATCCTGAAGGCAGCGACCCTGGATCGGAGGATCTTGACGCAGCGAAGTGGAAACCTAATCTAAAGGTTGCCGATATACAGTTGTCTGCACGCCCAATGATAGACAATTGGCAGGCGAAGAACGGTAGTGTGTGGCGTGTGGCAGAGGAAAATGATTTCAACGACAAGGACAGTTACTTGCAATCAAATGAAATAATTGAATTACGTAAAGGTGAGAAAGTGCGTCTTCCAAAGGGAGACTGGAGGATTGTTGAGTTCTTCCACGAGACAACAGGACTGACCAATGCCACCGGTGGAGGCGGAAAGGGACTTGAATGCGACAAGTTCTCTCGGGCTGCTATTGATAAGCAGTTTAGCAACTGGTTTGCACAAATCTACAACCGAGTGCCAAAAGACGTGGCACAGAGAGTACTCACGCGCCTTCATGTTGACAGTTGGGAATGCGGTTCACAAAACTGGAGCAAGAACTTTGCATCGGAATTCAAGGCTCGCCGAGGCTATGACCTGAAGCCGTGGATGCCGCTGTATGTGGGTATTCCAATGGTTTCGAAGGAGAAGTCTGAGGCTGTGCTGCGCGACATAAGGACGACGATTGCCGAGTTGATTGATGAGATTTTCTTTGATGAAGTTGAAAAACTTGCGCGACAATACGGAGTAAAACTATCGTGTGAGTGCGTATCGCCGACAATGGTCAGCGATGGCATGCTCCACTATAAGCACGCCGACTACCCGATGGGAGAGTTTTGGCTTAACTCTCCAACCCACGACAAGCCTAACGATATGCTCGACGCAATCAGCGGTGCACACGTCTATGGAAAAAACATCGTTCAGGCAGAAGCATTTACAGATGTACGTGCAACGTGGGACGAGACGCCAGCGATGCTTAAACCAGTGCTCGACCGTGCGTTCTGCATGGGCATCAACAGCATCGTATTTCACGTAAACACGCACAATCCTTATATGGATCGCCAGCCAGGCATGACGCTCGACGGCATAGGAACATTCTTCCAGCGCGACAATATTTGGTGGAAGGAATTGAAGGCTTTCGACCATTACATCTTCCTCTGTCAGGGCAGGTTACAGAGTGGAAACCCTGTTGTCGATATTGCCGTATATACAGGCGACGAGGTGCCACGACGCGCTTTGCTGCCTGAGAGGGTTGTCGCATCGCTTCCAGGTTTGTTTGGAAGTAAACTGATAGAGCAGGAGAACCGCCGACTTGCTAATGAAGGTCTGCCGCTCGAAGTATCGCCTGTTGGGGTTACGCATACGAAGAACATGACAAAGATAGACATGTTCACAA
>JAUNNV010000203.1 GCA_030531335.1 Bacteroidales bacterium | reverse complement strand
AACAAACACACAAACAAACATTTTCGCGCCCGCAGTGCCGCCGCCGCCGCGCCGCAGTGCGCGCATCCCCGGCTCAACGGTGAAAACCGCGCCACGCGCCCTTGCGCGCGGCTCCGCTCGGCGATGGGAAAAAATTTTCGGCATAGATATGCGGCGCATCTTCCTCGGGGGCGTTTTCCGCCTCGCGGCCGCATAATTATGCCGACCACCCCCGAGGGTCTTGACAAGCGTGAAAACCCGACGTAACTTTGCAGCGTGATTCCGGAAACCACAAACCCGAGTTCTTAGTTTTTTTGTTTGTTTTTTCTCCGCATCAAAAAGATGCAAATTTCCTTGACATCAGCAGTGCAACGACCGAATAAACGCCAAGTGCCATCATCAGGGCGGTTTGAACGCTATGGACAAGCAACGCGAAGGTCGCCGCGTCTGTTCGGGCTATGCCGAAAAAGCCCATCATGGTGATGACGGCAAAATGCCAAGGTCCCGCGCCGTTTGGGGTTGGCACAAGCACCGCCATGGTTCCTGCGGTGAAGATTGCTACGGCGGTGAGCGGAGGGATGGTGGCTGTGAAGGGAAAGGCAAAGAAGGCAATGTAGAATTCCAAATAGAAACTCACCCAGATGCCTACACTGTAGAGCACAAACAGCCAAGGATGCGACACGCGCCGAATGCTTGTGATTCCTGTCCAAATGTTGGAAAAAAAGGGCGAGAGACGTTTTCGCAAGATTCGCCACGCCACACAGGCCACGCCGATTGTACCTGCCAGGACAAGGTAGAGCTGCCAGGATGTAAATAGTGCGGGCCAACCATCGATGTTTGTCCCGGTGAGGGAAAAGAACCTTACGAACATGGGCATTTGAACGACGATGGTGGCGACAATAAGCAGAAGCATGAAGATGACATCGACAATCCGTTCCGTGACGACCGTGCCCAACGACTTGGCGAACGAGGTGCCTTCGTAGCGTTGCAGGATGCCACAACGGGCAACCTCTCCGATTCGTGGGACTATAAGGCTCGAAGCATACGAAAAGAAAATGCTGTTGATTGTGGTGGATGTGCGTGGGTGTTCTCCCAAGGGGGAAAGCGTGAGTTTCCATCGCCATGCACGGAACAAATGGCTGAATGTGCCCGGAATGAACGAGAGCAAAATCCATCCGTACCCGACATCGTGACACAACACTTGCACGGCTGCCTCGAAATCGAAATTGCGGTAGGTCCGGCATAGGATGACGACACAAATGGTGAGCGACAGAAGAATCTCGAAGCTCTTTTTTATTCGATTTTTTATGATTTTATTCATCAAATTTCCTAATTTTGCGCCAAATATACGGAAAAGAATTAAATGATGCGGCAGGTAACACCCAAAAAATCGTTGGGCCAACACTTCTTGAAGGACTTGGAGGTGGCCCGGATGATTGCAGACACGGTGGATTCGTTTCCACAATTGCCTGTGCTTGAGGTGGGTCCGGGAATGGGTGTGCTGACTCAATTCCTGATGCGGAAGGAACGACCCTTGAAGGTCGTGGAGCTTGACCGGGAATCAACACAATATCTCCATTCGCATTACCCACAGCTTCAGGGCAATGTGGTCGAGGCTGATTTCCTGAAATTGCCTTTGGCGCCACTCTTCGAGGGAAGCCCCTTTGTGCTGACCGGCAATTATCCTTACAACATCAGCAGCCAGATTTTCTTTAAGATGCTGGACAACAAGGACCTGATACCATGCTGCACGGGAATGATCCAAAAGGAGGTGGCGGAGCGAATGGCAGCCGCGCCCGGCAGCAAGACGTATGGCATCTTGAGTGTGCTGCTCCAGGCATGGTATAGGGTGGAATATCTTTTCACCGTGAACGAGAATGTGTTCAATCCACCGCCCAAGGTGAAGAGCGCCGTCGTCAGAATGACCCGTAACGACACACGGTCGTTGGGTTGCGACGAGGGCTTGTTTAAGAGAATCGTCAAGACAACATTCAACCAACGAAGGAAAACGCTGAGAAATTCAATACAGACAATATTGCCCAAGGACAACCCTCTGAGCACTGAATCGATATTCGACAAACGTCCGGAACAGTTGTCGGTGCAGGATTTCATTGAACTTACAAACAAAGTCGAGGAGGCTTGCCATGTCTGAAGGAACTATTGACATCACTCAAATTGAGACCTTGATCGAGAGCAATGGTCATGAACAGTTGAAAGGACTGTTGCAAAATGTCCATCCAGCCGATATTGCCGAACTCATCAATGAGCTCGATGCGGAAAACGCACGAGTTGTCTATCGACTGCTCGACAATGAGACCGCAGCCGATGTGCTCATCGAAATGGATGAGGATGC
>JAUNNV010000068.1 GCA_030531335.1 Bacteroidales bacterium | reverse complement strand
AAGTCTTTTGTCGTATAAATCGGGTAATCACCTGACACATTTTTTCCATCATTGCAAACATGTCTTTCTTGGATTCCTGATAGTGGTGATTGTCCAACGGATACCCCATCAGTGTTATAGAAAGGCGATATGTCTCGCTTATATTCCGATGGTTGTTTGTCTGTTTGTCCTGTTTATACAAGGTCTGAGTGGTCATGGAACAAATGATGGCGCTCGATGGCTGTTTGGCATCCAGCCATCGGAATTGGCCAAGGGACTTGTCGTAATGTTGGTCGCGCTCTTGCTTTCCAGACAAGGGGTTGAGGGGGTTGGCCATGTCAGGACGCAATGTTGCATGGTTCTCTCTGCTTTGATGGTTTTCCTCATATTCCCGGAAAATGGATCGACGGCTGTCCTTTTGTCGTTGGTCGTATTTCTGATGCTCCTTATCGGGAGAGGTTCCAAGCAGGTCATAATGAAATGGGTGGGGTGTGGATTGGTGATTGTTGGAGTGGTGGTTTGTGCTTATCTTGTCGCGCCAGAGTCGGTTAAGTCATTCCCGATTTTCCATCGTCTGGAAACGCAGATAGGGCGAGTTTCCAGTTGGACAGAGAAAGTACCTGCTGCAAAATATGTTGTCAATGACAATAACAGACAACGTTATCATGCCATGCGGGCGATTACGACCAGTGGCATACTCGGCAAGGGTCCTGGCAACAGTGTTGAACGCGATGAACTGTCGCAGGCTTACAGTGATTTGATTTTTGCAGTGATTGTTGAGGAACTGGGGTTGTTGCCTGCCTCTATTGTCGTTTTGTGTTACTTTTGGCTCTTGCTTCGAACGTTCAGGATTGCGCAAAAATGCACGGACTTGTTTCATTCGTTGCTCGTTGTCGGGCTGGGAATACTGATTGTCTCACAAGCGTTGTTCAACATAATGGTGGCTGTCGATATGGCTCCCATCACGGGGCAAACCCTGCCTTTCATCAGTAGAGGCGGAACCTCCATCATCGTCAATTGCATATATTTGGGCATAATCCTTCACATCAGCCATTATGTAAACCAACAACAGAATTCCTCAAACAATGCCGCGACACAAGCCGCTTAAACAGAATAAATACGGATATGGATGAACGACCAAGAATAATAATCGGTGGAGGTGGGACGGGAGGACACATCTTTCCCGCCATTTCCATTGCGAATGCCATCATGACCCAGGCTCCAGAGGCGGAAATACTGTTCGTAGGAGCGATAGGGCGCATGGAAATGCAAAGGGTTCCTGCTGCAGGTTATGCCATAAAAGGGCTTCCTGTGGCTGGATTGGACAGGAAGAATATGCTAAGGAATATTCCAGTCATCATCAAGCTATTGAGAAGCCAGTATCTCGCCAAAAAGATTATCCAAGAGTTTCGGCCGAGTGTGGCTGTGGGTGTTGGGGGATATGCCAGCGGACCCATTTTGAAGGTGGCTCAGAATATGGGCATTCATACACTGATTCAAGAACAGAACTCGTATGCGGGTGTCACCAACAGGCTGTTGGCGAAGAAAGCCGAAAAGATATGTGTGGCCTACGAGGGAATGGAACGCTTTTTCGACAAGGACAAGATAATGCTCACAGGGAATCCTGTTCGTCAGAATCTGTCGGATGGCAGTGTCTCTCGCGAAGAGGCAATCCGGCGTTTCCAACTATCGCCCGAAAAAAGAACAATCCTGATTCTGGGCGGTAGTTTGGGCGCACGTTCCATCAACGATTGTTTGATAGGCAATTTGTCCATGCTCCGTGAGTCGGGATGCCAATTCGTTTGGCAAACGGGAAAGTACTACTACGACGAGGTAAAGGCCAGGGTCGAGAGTGTCGGCGATTTGCCGATGGTGCATGTCACCGACTTCATTGCCGACATGTCCGTGGCCTATCGGGCAGCCGACCTGGTCGTAAGCAGGGCTGGGGCTGGTTCCATCTCGGAATTTTGTATCCTGCGGAAACCCGTCGTTTTGGTGCCTTCTCCGAATGTGGCGGAAGACCACCAGACAAAAAATGCCTTGGCGCTTGTGCATAGGCAAGCGGCGATACTTGTGAGAGATTGCGATGCGATGCGGCTCTTGATGCCTACGGCCCTCGAAACCGTAAACAACGACGACCTGTTGCACCAACTGACCCTGAATATTGGAGAAATGGCATTGAGAGATTCCGCGAATGTCATTGCCACCGAAGTGTTACGATTGGCTACAAGCCACAAAGAAAAAAGCTATGGACATCAATAACGTAAAATCTGTTTATTTCATCGGAGCCGGAGGCATTGGAATGAGTGCCTTGGTGCGTTTCTTCCTGGCCAATGGCAAATTGGTGGCTGGTTACGACCGCACGGCCACTCCCCTTACCGAGCAGTTGATTCGTGAAGGTGCGGACATACATTATGAAGAGGACATACATCTTATCCCATCCGACTTCATGGATGCGCAATCCACCTTGGTTGTCTATACGCCGGCCATACCATCCGACCATGCAGAGTGGACTTTTTTTCGCGAAAACGGATTCGAAATCATGAAACGCTCGCAAGCGTTGGGACTGTTGACAAAACAGGGAAAGGGATTGTGTGTGGCAGGAACCCATGGGAAGACCACCACGTCAACCATGATTGCCCATTTGCTCCATCAATCGCATGTCGGTTGTAATGCGTTTCTCGGAGGTATTTCCCAAAACTACAAGACGAATTTGCTGCTTTCCTCCCAAAGCCCGTATGTCGTTGTCGAGGCCGATGAGTTTGATCGTTCGTTCCATTGGCTCACGCCCTACATTTCTGTGGTGACGGCCACCGATGCGGACCACCTCGACATTTACGGCGACAAGGCATCCTATTTGGAGAGTTTTGCGCATTACACCTCGTTGATAAGTCCCGATGGAGTCTTGATTGTACACGAAGGACTGGAGTTGAAACCACGTTTACAGCCAGGGACACGCTGCTATGGTTATGGCATGGAGAAAGGCGATTTCCATGCGTCGAACATCAGAATCGGCAATGGTGAGATTGTCTTCGATTTCGTTTCTCCGCTTGGAAACATATCGGATGTCCAATTGGGAGTGCCTGTATTGATTAATATTGAGAATGGAATAGCCGCTATGGCCACAGCGCAAATGTGTGGTGCGACTTCCGACGAGATACGTGCGGCCATGGCTTCATTCCGAGGTGTGGAACGACGTTTCGATTTCAAGGTCAAGACGGACGAGCTGGTAGTATTGAGCGATTATGCGCACCATCCAGAAGAGCTTCGCCAAAGCATCCTTTCCATGCGTGCTCTCTTCGAAGGACGTAAGATTACAGGCATTTTCCAACCACACCTATATAGTCGTACCCGCGACTTCTATCATGAATTTGCCGACAGCTTATCGTTGCTCGACGAGGTGATACTCATTGACATTTATCCGGCACGCGAAAAGCCGATAGAGGGAGTGACCAGTCGGTTGATATACGATAATTTACGTCCGGGAATAGAGAAAAGCTTGTGCGACAAGCACGATTTGCTTCGCTTCTTGTCCGACAAGTCATTTGATGTGGTAATGACCTTGGGCGCAGGCGATTTGGATGGTTTAGTGCCGGATATTTGTACAGTATTGACAAAATGATAAAGCGTATCCTTATTGCAATCCTGTGTTGCATGGCACTTGCATACGTTTTCTTTTCAGTGTCTTGGCTTTGCAATCCACTCAAGGAGGCTCCTTTGGTTCATCCTCATTGTGTCTTTCCCGATAGTGCACAACTCAATCTGATGAGTTCGGAGGATGTATTGGAATTGTTGAAGGACTCCCTGTTGCTGACAGACTCGACGACACTTCATACGGTCGATATGCAACTGATTGAAACAACACTTGTCAGGAATCCGTTGATAAAGGAGGCCATGTGCTATCATGCCACAAATGGCGACCTGTTTGTCGAAGTCTATCAGCGTCATCCTTTGTTCAGGGTGATGACCCATACTGGCGACAGTTATTTCGTCGATACGAATTGCGATAGTGTCCCTACCATGGGAAAGGCCGTCAGCCTGCCGTTGGTGACTGGATATGTCACGAAGGAAATGATTGATTGTCAGTTGTATGCCATGATGCGATGGATTGCGGCCAACGACTTTTGGGCGTCGCAGATAGAACAGATAGATGTCATGGAAAATGGAGCCTTGCAAATCATTCCACGAGTTGGCGACCACATCATTGATTTCGGTTTTGCCGATGAATTTGAGGAAAAATTCGTTCGTTTGAAAAAATTCTATACTTTTGTACTAAATAAGGTTGGGTGGAACAAATACAGTCGAATCAGCTTGGATATAAACAACCAAATTGTATGTAAAATAAAGTAGGACATAGATATTATGGGAACATCGGAATTTATTGTGGCTTTTGAGTTTGGATCCTTCAAACTCACGGGAGTTGTTGGTCGACGAAATCTGGAAGGAACAATTGAGGTATTGGGGATGGAACAACGGGATTCGCGGGAATGCGTCAAGAAGGGTGTGATATATAATATCGACAAGACAGCAAAGATCATCCGCAACATCGTTGACTGTTTCAATGTCAAGTTCAACATCAAGATTACCGGTGCTTATGTGGGTGTAGGAGGCTTTTCCTTACACAGTGTGCTTCGCAATGACACCTATACATTGGAGGATGAGACAAAAATTACCCAAAACGACATCGACATCATGATGGATGCGAATGGAATGAACCCCTACCCCAATTATAAGATATACGCAGTCGTTCCACAAGGATACAAAGTGGGGGAACAAACCTTGATAGATCCGATTGGTGTGAAGGCAAGCTCATTCGAGGGCACGTTTCTTAATATTCTGGCAAGAAAGAACAATCTGAACAACATTGTCGATTGTTTCAACTCGGCTGGTTTGATACTGGTCGATGCGATGGTCGCTCCCATGGCGGAAGCCAATCATCTATTGACGAACAACGAAAAACGCATGGGGTGTGCCTTGGTGAATATAGGCTACGAAACCACAACGGTTTCAGTCTATAAAAACAATCTTTTGCGTCATTGCGTGGTGATTCCTTTGGGAAGCAACAATATGACAAGGGATATTTGCAGCCAACAAATAGAGTGGGACGATGCGGAAAAACTTAAACGAAACTATGGTGTGGCATACAATAATTACGACGATGTAGAGGAAGAAAAGAAATATGTCACAACCAGCAATGGCCAGCCTGTCACCATTGGTTGGATAAGGAACGTCGTGATTGCACGGTGCAATGAGATACTCGACAATGTCTATCATCAGATTGTTTTGTCGCAATACTCCTCGACCCTTTTGGCGGGTGTTGTAGTGACCGGTAACGGCAGTCTGTTGAAAGGAATGGAGGAAGCTTTTGAGAAACACTTGAATTTCAGCCATTGTCGGATTGTCCCTTCTGAGTCGTGTTCGGGCATGCTGCATGGCTTGCTCGAATTTGGCCAAAGCGGATGCGTGGCATCCATTCCACAAAAAAATGAACTGGAAGAAAATGTTGTCACGGAAGAAAACGTAAATTCCACCGAGGAGTTCGTGAAACCTGAAACGACAGAACCCACCCCAGAAGAGCAACAACACCAACGTACTATTGAACAGTGCCGGCAATTAATCTACGAAGCTGGTAAACAAAAGGACAGGAAGAAGTTTAAAGTCGCGATAAAAATCCTAAAAATGGCCAAACAATTGGCTGTCCCTGAATGCGACAAGGAAATTGAGCAAATGAGTACCGAAATATCGGCAGCACGAAATGGGACACCAACGCTTTTCGATAATTTCATCGACAAGTGGCGACAGCTTACCGAAGAAGAATAATGATGCCAGCAACAACAGAATATATGGATTTTAGTTAAAAAAACGAGTGATATGAGTACAGAAGCAATTAAGGATGAGGATGATTTTATGGAGGCTTACGATTTCCCACAAGCAAAATCTTCAATTATCAAGGTAATCGGTGTTGGTGGAGGTGGAGGCAATGCAGTCACACACATGTACAACGAGGGTATTCACGATGTGTCGTTTGCCATTTGTAACACCGACAACCAAGCATTGCAAAAGTCGCCCGTACCCACAAAAATACAATTGGGTCACGAAGGTCTGGGTGCCGGCAACCGACCTGCAAAGGCGCGTGAAGCTGCCGAGGAAAGTATCGACGAGATAGATGCGTTGTTAAGCGATGGCACTAAAATGGTGTTTATTACAGCCGGTATGGGCGGTGGAACGGGCACAGGCGCGGCGCCTGTCATAGCCCGAAAGGCCCGGGAAAAAGACATTCTTACAGTAGGTATCGTCACCATTCCTTTCCTATGGGAGGGAAAGAACAAGATAAACCAAGCTCTCGATGGCGTGGAGGAAATCAACAAGGAAGTGGATGCGTTGCTTGTCATCAACAACGAGCGCCTGCTCGAAATCAACCCAAATCTTTCCATTCGCGAAAATTTTTCCAAGGCCGACGACACACTGACTACCGCGGCAAAAAGCATTGCTGAAATCATCACCATAGAGGGTGAGATCAATCTCGATTTCAACGACGTCAAAACCGTCATGAAGGATGGAGGAGTGGCACTGATGAGTACAGGGTATGGGGAAGGAGAGCATCGGGTCACCGTCGCCATCGACAATGCGCTGAATTCACCCCTTCTCAACCATAAGAATGTATTCAACTCCCAAAAAGTACTTCTCAACTTTTCATACAGCACTCAATGCGAAATGATGACGGAAGAGATGAACGAGATTACGAGTTTTATGGAAAAATTCCAGCGCGATTACGAACTCAAGTGGGGATTGTACATCGATGACGAACTTGGAAGCCAGATTCGCGTTACTATTCTTGCCACGGGCTTCGACATCGATGATGTAACCGACTCGGAAACGATCAGCCAATACAAGAACGAACAGACCCAGCAGGCCCTGAAAATCAATCAGGAAGAGGAATCGCGCAAGGAAGCCCGCATGGAGAAATATTACGATGGGGGAACAAGCAGACGAGGCACCAACAAAAAGCACTACAACATTTATCTTTTCTCAGCGGCCAGCATCGACAATGAGCGTGTGATCAACCTCGTCGAAAACTCTCCCACATATTCTCGTTCCAGCCACATGTTGTCTTCGCTACACTCTTCATCCATCGTTTCCTGATGTGGGAAGAACAGGATTCCTGCCTTGTCATCGCATGTCATATTTCAAACTTTAATTTCTTATGAAGTCAATTGTTCAATTACTGTCAGTCATGTGCATCGCATTGTGCTGCGCATGTTCACCTACCGAAACCTCCCCAGAGGCAATCCCATTACCCGAACATCCACGCCCCGATTTCGAGCGTGCCGAATGGATGAATCTTAATGGTTATTGGAGTTTTACGTTCAACGAATCAGTGGCCAAGCAAGGTCTTGCCGACAAGAACCTCCAGACATTCGACCAACGCATCCTGGTGCCATTCCCATGGGGCTCCAAGTTGTCGGAAGTCGAGAACAAGGGAAACATTGGCTGGTATGCCACGAATGTCACCATCCCCGACGAATGGAAGGGCAAGCGTGTGTTCCTGGTGATTGGCGCCTCCGATTGGGAAACCCAAGCTTTCTTCGATGGAAAGGAACTGGGCGTCCATCAGGGCGGCTACACTCCGTTCGAGTTCGAGCTTACCGAGAATGTTGGGTTTGGCGACCCACAACAGATAGTGCTGCGTGTCGATGACACAAAAAGCGACGCACACCTTTATGGGAAACAAGGATATGGCGACGCACGTGGCATCTGGCAGACGGTTTATCTGGAGGCCCGTGGCGAGAACTACCTGAAGTCCATTCATTTCACTCCCGACATCGACAAGTCGCTCGTGCGCGTTGACATAGCCCTGAGCCATGCCGCCAACAACAACGATGAGTTCCTGCTTACTTTCAAGAATGGCGGCCAGCAGCCGTTCCGGGCTTCGATGGACGGAAAGGACAAGGCCTCTTTCGACATTCCACTGACCGACCAGCACCTGTGGAATCTCGACGACCCATATCTCTACGAGGTGCGCGCGGCCCTTGTAGGCAACGGCAATCCCATCGATGAGGTGAACACCTATTTCGGACAGCGTAAAATCAGTGTCATGCCTTTCCCAAATGCCGACTACACCTATGTGGCATTGAACAACCAACCTATCTACTTGCAGCTTTGCTTGGATCAGAGCTATCATCCTGAAGGCTTCTACACTTTCCCCTCCGATGAGTTCATGAAAAGCGAAATCATGTTGTCGAAAAAGCTTGGCCTGAATGGCAACCGCATCCACATCAAGGTGGAGATTCCACGAAAGCTCTATTGGGCCGACAAGTTAGGCTTGCTCATCATGGCCGACACTCCCAACTTCTGGGGCGAGCCTGTTCCCGAGGCAAAGGCCGATTGGGAATACTGCCTGCGCCAGCAAGTCGAGCGCGACTACAACCACCCCTCTATTTTCGCATGGGTCAATTTCAACGAGACATGGGGGCTGTTCTCCAAAGAAGATGGAAAGCGGAAGTATCTGCCCGAGACACAGGAGTGGGTACGCGACATGTACCACCTCACAAAGTCGCTCGACCCCTCCCGCTTGGTCGAGGACCAGTCGGCTTGCAACAACGACCATGTAGAGAGCGACATCAACTCCTGGCATGCCTACAAACGTGGATGGGTGTGGGAGGAAACAATCGCCGAGGCCGATGCCAAGACATTCCCCGGCAGCACCTTCAACTACATCAATGGCAACAAGCAGAATGGTGTGCCCATGATGAACAGCGAGTGTGGCAACGTGTGGGGCTACGAAGGAAGTGCCGGCGATTGCGACTTCACCTGGGATTACCACATCATGATGAACGCTTTCCGCCAGCACCCCAAATGTTGCGGATGGCTTTATACCGAGCACCACGATGTCATCAACGAGTGGAACGGATATGTCAAGTTCGACCGCAGCGAGAAAATCGACGGCCTTTCCGACCTCGTTCCTGGTATGACCATAGCCGATTTCCAAAGCCAATACTACATCGCCCCCCAGTGCTACCTGTTTACCACTCCCGAAGGCGGAAAAACCGTTCAACTGCCCATTTATGCCTCATTCATGACCGCCAACAATCCCGGCACGCTCACCCTTACCACCCAACTTGTCGGATGGAACGAACTGGGCGACTTCCGCGAATTTGAGCCCAACCAACTATCCGTGCCGTTCGAACCGTATCTGAACAAGACCATTGCCACTACCCCGGTCGCCATTCCGCAAGAGAAGGGGCTTTACCTGCTTCGCATGGTTCTTGCCAACGACAAGGGCACGGTGTTGCACCGCAATTTCACCACCTTCCGGGTCAATCGCGGACAGGACACCAAGGTTGACAACGCACGCATCCTAACCTTCCCGCCCGCATCGTTCACCGCACAGAAGTGGTCGGTGAAACAGACTTCCGTCCTCAATGGACTGAAGGAAAACGGATTTGGCAACGGCTATTTCGAGTACCAACTGCAACTTCCCCCCGATGTCGATCCTACAGGACTCGCTGCCGCATCGCTGATTTTCGAGGCATCGTCGAAGCAACCCTTTGGCAAGGACATCCAGGACGGAACGGCCATCGAGGGCGACTATATGTTGGGCAAGGGAACCTTCGACCCCTGCAAGTCGCCCAATTCTTACGCCATGACCGACAATGTGGCTTGGATCTCGTCGGTCAAAGTATCCGTCAATGGCATCGAGGCTGCCACGTTTACACTCAACGACGATCCTGCCGACCATCGCGGCATCCTTTCATGGGGCTCGCAACCCAATGTCAACCGACTTGCCGAAGCAGGTTCCTACGGACAATTGTTGCGTGCCGAACTTCCACTGTCGGCCTTCCGCAAAGGCGAGCCATTAGTCGTTCGTTTCACCGTTCCATCCGATGTGAACAACGGAATGGGAGGACTTGCACTTTATGGCAAGGATTTCGGACGATACCCACTCGACCCAACTTTGGTTCTTCAGAGCAAATAAACCTAAGTAACTTGGAAGCTGTTTTGAAATGTTCGATTAAAAATTTCATGATAGATTTCAAAACAGCTTCTTATAGTTGCGGCGACTATTACTTCCTCTCTCGGAGGAGCGGATGGTCGCTGCGGTCTTATGTATTGATGTCAAACCCATCGAAGCCAATTGATGGCAAGATGAGATGAATAACATCATTTAGCGGACAGTAATTTTAAATGACGAATGAGTCAAGCCATGAAAACTCAATGGGAAAATTAGTTTTCTTTGCCGCTAAAAATGAAAACTTTATATGGTACGCAAGCGAATTTACGGCGAAATGGGAATAAAATCGGATCAAATCAAAAAAAATCGGTGGCATCGTGTGTTTTTCCTCGATTTTTATTTGGAAATCCCAAAATGAATTGTAAATTTGCAACTGATTTACGATTTGTATTTCCTATTAAGGAATCCAACGTATCAATCGGACATAAAAAAGTAGTGATTGACTGTCATTCTTATTTGCGGCCATCTTGAACCTCGCAAGTTCTATTCGTTAATTCGAGCTGATAAGATGAAGGTTGGCATCTTGGATATTGATTCTGTCGATATGCCTTTGGGGGCGTCGAAATAGATATTCAGCGTGGGCTTCATTGTTATTCTACGAATTAAGGTAATGCGAGGACCTAAGATAGCAGGAAAACAAAAGTATGAGGTTCTCGCTTTTTTGTCGTTTCACCCCTCATTATGGTGTCGGGCATGATTGACGACATCCTGCCATTCTGGAGGAGTACATGCAGCCTTCAACGTATCCACATCGCCCCGACAAACAGATTCATCCCTATCCATATCGTTGACATTCGGGCACCAACAAGCCTTTCGACAGTCGTTTGCCCCTTACGCATAAGATTTTTGTACCTTTTTGATGCGGAGAAAAAACAGACAAATTGTTCCCCTGAAAAGCTGGGGGAAGAGTGTTTTTTTCGCCTCGCCCCCCCACCAGTGTCATTTCCTAAGGTTACGGATGATGTTCACATACGAATCGACCCCCATGAACGTGACGCACATCACCAGCAGCTGGGCTATCAAGATGAGCACGGAGCCGTCTATCTCGCCCTGCGGCGGCAGGCACAGCCCTGCCACGCCGAAGCCCACGGCGGCCACCCACGATAGTATTGACATGGCTCGTTTCATGGCCTACACCTCCTGTCATTCGCCGGGCTGGTTACTGGTCCTGACGGTGAAGAGGAAGATGCCGTTCTCCTGGCTCTCGTCATCGCAGATCACGATAGTGAACCTTCCACTCAACCCGGTGTCGAGATAGAACGCGCCGGTCTCAATCGATTGCGTCGATGCGTGGGCCTCGATCGAGGGGTTCTCCGGCACCTTGATGCAGCCTGCGGTGATGCTAAGCCCACTGTTGTTGGGAATGTCGATGAACAGTAGAGGGCCGACAGGGCGGCGTACATGTCGCTTTCGGGGATGGAAGCCGCCTGAGCGGCGTAGCTCACGATCTCGTCGTACTTGATGGTGGAGTAGCGTTCGGCGCGGGTCTTCACGCGGTACTTGCCGAGCATCGGCTGCACCGAACCGGATAAATTGATTTGTTCCATAGTAAAAACTCTTTTTTCAGGTTAAACAAAAAAACTTGGTTTGCGGTTTGTAAGCATTCGATAAACTACAGGTACTAATACCTGCATGATACAGTTACAGCGA
>JAUNNV010000067.1 GCA_030531335.1 Bacteroidales bacterium | reverse complement strand
CTACCAACTCACCGTCACCGTACCGGTGGGCTCACACGCCACGGTTTATCTGCCGGGCAACAGCCAGACGGAAGAGGTAGGCCAAGGCACATACACATTCAGTGGAAGCCTCAACTAAGCAACGCCCTTTGCCCCCAGAGCCCAAACATTGCAAGGATTGGAACCTCCACCCGATGGTTTACGACAGGGGGACATGGGAATTTGCATGATTTCAAAGGAAACGATCAACCTTGTAACATTGAAACATCCTAATTATTATAATTGATTGATATGAAAAAAACATTAGCACTTGTTGCGCTGCCCTTCTTGCTGGCCGCCTGCGGAGAGAAAACAGAAAAGCCACAGGGCTTTATTGCCAAGAACATTGATTTTGCCCAGCAACAAATGAACAAACAGATTGACATCATCGAGGCGAGTGGAGAATGTCTGAATCCCGTCAAGGTCAATACCGACGGTACGGTGTATTATTGCAAATACGACGATTGGCGCAGTGGGTTCTTCCCCGGTGCAGTGTGGTATCTGTACGACCTGACAAAGGATGAGAAATACCTGCCCTTGGCCAAGAAATACACAGAGGCCCTGCACGAGGTGCAGACAATGACCGCCCACCACGACATCGGTTTCATCGTGATGAGCAGCTATGGCAATGGCCTTCGCCTCACAGGCAACGAGGCCTACAAGGATGCCATCGTCCGCTCGGCACAGTCGCTATGTACCCGTTTCCGCGAGGTACCCGGCGTGATTCAGTCGTGGGACGTGAGAGGATGGCAAGCCACACGTGGTTGGGAATGTCCGGTCATCATCGACAACATGATGAACTTGGAACTGCTTTTTAAGGCAACGGAACTGTCGGGCGACTCCACCTACTACAAAGTGGCCGTAAGCCATGCCAACCGTACGCTACAGGAGCACTTCCGCCCCAACGGAAGCTGCTATCATGTCATAGACTACAGCATTACGGAAGGGAATGTACGTAACCGCCAAACAGCTCAAGGATATTCGGACGAATCAATCTGGAGCCGTGGACAAGCATGGGGCATCTACGGATTCGCAATGGCTTACCGTTGCACCGGCGACAAACGCTACCTGGAACAGTCGCTGAAGACCTTCGACATGATGCGCAACTACAAGACAATGGCCGCCGACTGCGTGCCTTACTGGGACATGGATGCTCCCGACATTCCCAACGCCCTGCGCGATGCCTCATCGGCAGCCTGCATTGCTGCGGCCCTGTATGAAATCTGCACCTTCAGTGTAGATAATCCACAGCAGTATAAGGACTACGCCGATGCCATCATGGAATCGCTGGCCACTCCGGCTTATCGAGCCCCACTCGGCACCAACGGCAACTTCATTTTGATGCATTCCGTGGGGAGCATTCCACACAACAGTGAAATAGACGTACCTTTGAACTACGCCGACTATTATTTCCTGGAAGCACTTGCCCGTAAAAAGGCTCTTGAGAAGAATTGACCGTTCCGACATTGTTCTCCTGATAAAAAAAGATGGACAGCATAAAAGGAATATACAAAATAGGATATGGGCCATCGAGCAGCCATACCATGGGTCCCCACAGGGCTGCCGAGATGTTCAAGCAAAAACACCCGGAGGCTTCGGCCTACCGAGTGACGCTGCATGGCAGCCTGGCTGCAACAGGGAAAGGACACATGACCGACATGGCCATTGAGCGAGCACTCTCACCTGTCCCTACCGAGATTGTGTGGCGTGCCGACATCGTGCCGACATTCCACACAAACGGCATGTTGTTCGAGGCTTTCGACCAACATCACGAAAAGGTGGGCGAGTGGATGGTGTATAGCATTGGAGGAGGTTACCTTTCGGAAGGCGAACACGACACATTGGGGGCCCGCATCCAATCGGTATATGACTTGGAGCGATTGGGCGATATCCAGACATTCATCGAGCGCGAAGGCTTGTCGTTTTGGGAATATGTGGAATGGCATGAAGGAGCCTACATTTGGGATTTCCTGGGCACCATCTGGGAGCAAATGCAGCAAAGCGTTCAGGAAGGCTTGCAAAACGACAAGGTGCTGCCTGGCGGACTGCACGTAAGGAGCAAAGCCAAACAATACTACGTCAGGGCATCGAGCTACAAACCATCGCTGCAAAGCCGTGCGCTGGTCACCGCATACGCGCTGGCCGTGGCGGAGCAGAACGCCCGAGGTGGCAAGGTGGTGACGGCACCGACCTGCGGCTCGTGTGGTGTAGTGCCCGCCGTGCTTTACCACATGAAGAGAAACCACGATTTTTCCGACCGCGACATCATGAAGGCCTTGGCTACGGCCGGACTATTCGGCAATATCATCAAGACTAACGCTTCCATATCGGGAGCGGAGGTGGGATGCCAGGGAGAAGTCGGCAGTGCATGCGTAATGGCGGCAGTAGCCGTCAACCAGCTGTTCGGTGGTTCACCGCAACAGATTGAGTGTGCGGCCGAGATGGCTATGGAGCACAACCTGGGATTGACATGCGACCCCGTATGCGGATTGGTGCAGATCCCATGCATCGAACGTAACTCCATGGCGGCCTTACGCGCACTCGACGTGAGCTTCTATGCCTTGTTGAGCGATGGGAAACACCTCATCTCGTTCGACAAGGTGGTTGACACGATGAAGCGCACCGGCAAGGATTTGCCAAGCCTCTACAAGGAGACCTCGTTGGGAGGACTGGCACTGCATGGCACGGCAATCGATGACGGCAGATGCACGACCGACACATCTCGATAGGCTGAAATCCATCCCCAAACCTGATGCTGAAGACAAACAGCGGCCGGTCTCATCCAAACGAGAGACTGGCCGCCGCTGTTTTCAATCGAACATCCTATATGAACCAACGCACATAGCAGAAGTCCTGACGGTAGGGCAGATCCTCATTCTTCGGGAACATTCGAAGACATATACGATAAATGCCGGCATTCGACACACTATATTGCCCGGTAAATGTATAAAGGTTTCCCTCGCGACAAACCATCTGAAGCGGTTCGACACTATAGACATGATCCTTGCCATCGGCATCGCGCGACAATGTCACGACTTCCAACCCGATGGCATCGTCAAGCCCTTTCTCATCGATGACGTATGTGCATGTGTAGTTTCTGCCACTCTCGATGTTCGAAGCACCAAGTCCTTCCGACAAGGTCGAAGAGACTACAGAGATGCTGTCCCACACTTCGGCCACACGTTCCTTCCATGCAGCGATGGCCTTTGCCTTCGCAAAATCACCGGCCACAAGAGCACAATGACGTTCGGCCTCGCGGTTGTAGAAACGATCGTAATAGTCGTCGAGCTGACGTTTCATGGTGTAGTGTGGAGCTATGTGCGCAATGCTGCTCTTCACCGTGCGCACCCACCCCCCGCTATAGCCTCTGGCATTGCGTGCATAGTAGAGCGGTTGGATTTCCTTTTCGAGCAAGTTGTAGATGGTGGTTGCGTCCAACTGATCCTGATGCGACTGATTCTGGTATGTACGCTTTTCGGTGAGTGCCCATCCCGCACCCTCGCGATACCCCTCAAGCCACCAGCCATCGAGTACCGAAAGGTTTAAGACACCATTCATCAAGGCCTTCTCGCCCGAAGTGCCTGAAGCCTCAAGCGGACGAGTAGGCGTGTTCATCCAAATATCGACCCCCGACACCAAGCGCCGAGCCAGACGGATGTCGTAATTCTCAAGGAAAACGATTTTCCCGAGGAACTCCGGACGACGGCTTATCTCTATGATCTGTTTGATGAGTCCCTGCCCGGCTCCGTCGTGAGGATGAGCCTTTCCTGCGAAAATGAACTGAACAGGATAGTGGGGATTGTTCACAATCCTTGACAAACGATCCAAATCGGTAAACAACAAGTGCGCACGCTTGTAAGTGGCAAAACGACGAGCAAAACCAATAATCAACGCATTCGGGTTGATTTTGTCGAGCAACGAGACGATACGTGCCGGGTCGCCTTGATTCTTCAACCAATCGCGGGTAAACTCCTTGCGTATGTAATCCACCAGCCTGCGCTTCGCACTCATGCGTGCGTTCCAAATCTCCTCATCGGGTACATCATAAATATGCTCCCATATTTTCTCGTTCGACTGATCCTTCAGATGCTCCTTCGGGAAATATTTCGAATAAATATGCTGCCATTCACCCGAAGCCCACGATGGGTAATGCACGCCATTGGTGACATATCCCACATGGCTTTCCTCCGGGAAATACCCTTTCCAAATGCCCGAGAACATTTCCTTCGACACCTTTCCGTGCAGCCAGCTCACGCCGTTCACCTCCTGACAGGTGTTACAAGCGAAGGTACTCATGCAGAACCGCTCGCTGCCATCGCCCGGATTGATTCGCCCCATGTCCATCAGTTCACCCCAACTGATGCCCAAACGCTGCGCATAACCGCCCATATACTTTCCGAAGAGTCCCTCGTCGAAATAGTCGTGACCGGCAGGCACAGGAGTATGCACCGTGTAGAGCGACGATGAACGAACCACCTCAAGAGCCTCATTGAAGCTCAAATGGTCGTTTTCGATATAGTCGCACAAACGCTGTAGGTTACACAGGGCGGCATGTCCCTCGTTACAGTGATAGATGTCTTTTTTGATGCCAAGACGCTTCAGAAGCAACACACCGCCAATGCCCAACAGGATTTCCTGTTTCATGCGGTTTTCCCAATCACCACCATAAAGCTGGTGGGTAATCGGACGGTCGTATTCGCTGTTCAGCTCATTATCGGTGTCCAACAAGTATAGGGGAACCCTGCCGACCTGCACTTTCCACACGTAGGCATGAACGTAATAATCCAGATAAGGCACATCGAGCACCAAAGGTTGTCCAGCCTCATCGAGCAGTTGTATCAGCGGCAGTTCATTGAAATTCTGAGGCTCGTAATTGGCAATCTGCTGTCCGTCCATCGAAAGGCTTTGGGTGAAATATCCATAACGATACAAGAACCCGACACCACACATATCCACGTTGCTGTCCGAAGCCTCCTTCAGATAATCACCAGCAAGGATTCCAAGACCACCCGAATAGATCTTGAGCACATGAGTCAAACCATATTCCATACAGAAATAAGCCACCGAAGCCCGGTCGGTACGGGGAGGTTCCTGCATGTAGGCCGTGAACTTGTCATACACCTCGTTCATCCGCTTAAGCAATGTCTCGTCCTGCGCCAACTGTTCCAATTTCTCGTAGCTCATTTTCTCCAGCAGCAAGACGGGATTCTCGCCCGACTCCTGCCACAGTTCCGTGTCCAACGACTCAAACAAATATCGGGCTTCATAATTCCATGCCCACCACACGTTGTGCGCCAATTCTTCCAGTTTCATCAGCTCCTCGGGAATGTGCGACTTCACTGTCACTTCCTTCCACATCGGAACATTCGTGTTGCTAACTTTAATTCTCATCTACCAATCTGTTTTTGTTATTCAATTCGATTTCCCCATGCAAACAGAGAGAAACCTCGTCATTTCTATTTCATTCTTTCATTTCGTTGCCTCAGGGCAAAATCATAAGCCTTCAGATAATGTTTGATGAAATGCTTCCACTGTGCCTTTTCCGCCAAGGCCGCCGAAGCCTTCCGCACTTCCTTGACCTGTACCTCATTGAAGCCCGCATACCGTACCACCACGTTTTTCACATCCTCGACTACCTGCCAGTAGTTTCCATCCGTGCGGTGAATAACCTTCGCGCCATCCGCCAGTTCCGCCTCGTGTCCGCACGTGTCGTTCGCCCAACGGCCAAATCCGGCCAAGTCGGTCGTCACAGCCGGCACCTTGAACGCAATGCTTTCCAGTGGAGTATAGCCCCAAGGCTCATAATACGAAGGAAACACACACAGGTCGCAACCCTCAATCCAGTCGTAATACGAGAGATTGAGCACGCCATCCTTCCCATCCAGATAGCAAGGCACAAACACCACATACACGCCCGAACCACGCTGATTCATCATGTCCAGGTATCTCATCATGCCAAATGTCTTGTCGTTGTCCATATTATAAAGCCAATGAGTCATTACCGGACATTCCAATGGGAAGTCACCCGACTCTCCACTCTCCAACCGTTGCACCACATCTTGTCGGGCACTGCCACTCCAGGCAGGCACCGCAACGAAAGCCAGCACATCCCGATGCAGGCGGTCGTCGCCGCGCAACCGACCCATGGCCTCTAAAAAAACGTCCTGCCCTTTGTTCTTGAATTCGTATCTTCCACTCGTACCCACAATCAACGTCGAGTCGTCCAAATGTGTTCCCATCAGAGCATTTGCCACTGCAAGCATTCGGGAGCGGGCCTTCGTCCGCTTCTGCATGTAAACCTTTCCTTTAGGCACAAAAATGTTTTCAAACCCATTGGGAAGCACCACGTCGGCTTCACGTTCCAACAGTTGCCTGCACTCACGGTTTGTGATTTCGCTCACCGTCGTGAAGCAATCCACATGATGCGCCGTTTGTTTTTCTATCGAGTGTTTGGCCTCCATGTTCAGTTCGCGAGCCATCTGGTCGCCATGATAGCCTGGCATATAGTCATATAGAGGTTTCATGTTGCCAGCAATGCTCCTTCCAATAGAAGTGGCATGAGTGGTGAATACGGTAGCCACCTGCGGCAACTGATGCTGCAGATACAAAGCTCCCATACCCGTCATCCACTCATGAGCCTGATACACAATGTCGCCTTTCGATTTCATTTCGTAAAGGAAAAAACTTTCCACCACCTTGGCTGCCGCAAGCGAGAACATCGAAGCCTCGTCGTAATCGCCGTAGGCATGCAACGAATCGACACCATACCACTCCCACATTTTGCCATACCACTCGTTTTTCTGGGCATAGAACGGATTGAAATCAACCAATATGGCAATTGGTAAACCTGGAACATTCCATCGCCCCACTTTCACTTTCAAGTCTCCATCCTTCGCCGCTTGCATCCGCCACGCGCTGAAAAGTTGTCCGTCTTCTACAAACAAGTCGTTCGAGACCTTATCCGAAAAATCAGGACCTATAAACACCACCTTGTCGAGGAAAAGTTTTTGCAATGTCTTTGCATGTGTGGAAAGCACCGTGTAAATGCCACCCATTTTATTGCATACCTCCCAACTTACCTCAAAAACATAATCAGGTTTCAAAAGTTTCATATCCACACAAATTTTCGGCAAAATTAAGCATCAAATCCCAATTGGGCAAATTAATTCCATCTGTTTTGGCCGAAATCGTGTGGGATGTCATACTTCCACGGCACAAATGAATCTGTACTTGGCAAATGCGGAAAGCCGGCGCAGATGAAAACTTCCGTGGTAAGCTGACGTAGTGTTAACCAAAGATGGTGCAGACACGATACAGGAAGAACAGAATGTCTGCAATGCCATGAAGCTGTGCTCTGAAGCCCTTTCTTGTGGGTTGATGATTTTTTCGATAACTTGCCACTGATTATCAGTGAGGTTGGTTGAATAATTGGTTTTCATAACGTAAATAGTTGACAACCATAAAATTATGAAAATTAATTCAATCGACCAACTGATAATCTATCTTTTACGACTTTTATAACATTATTTTTGATTCATTTCAAAACAGTTTCTCAAAATTATCAAAAAAAACTTGCGAATGTAAACTATTCGCCCTATTTTTGCGACAAATTAGTAAACGACAATTATGACAACCATAAGCCATACCGCCTCCTATTATTACTATTATTACCGCACACCATTGTGGGGTTGGGAGGTATATGTATAAACGAACAAACTCTTAAACAGATTCACGGCCTGCCCCACTCACGTTGGAAGCAGGTTTTTTTATGTCACATTATTATTAATATATCAACAACATATAAAAAACAAATGTCATGTTACTGAAAATCTTCATTCTTGTTTTGTTTTTCGCCATCATGATTGGCGTGGGCATGTACTGCCGGAAAAGCACCGGCAACGTGCTGGGTTTTGTATTGGGTGGCCGTAAGGTAGGCTCGTGGCTCACGGCCTTTGCCTTCGGGACCTCTTATTTCTCGGCCGTAATATTCGTAGGCTATGCCGGACAGTTTGGATGGAAGTACGGAATCGCCTCCACATGGATTGGTATAGGCAATGCCATCATCGGTTCGCTGTTGGCATGGCGCATATTGGGACGACGCACCCGCCTCATGACGCAACTGCTTCACAGTGCCACCATGCCCGACTTTTTCGGACAACGATTCGGATCTTCCATGCTGAAGGTAGCCGCGTCGGTCATTGTCTTCATTTTCCTGATACCCTACACCGCCTCGCTCTACAATGGATTGTCGCGCCTATTTGGCATGTCGTTCGGCATCGACTACACATGGTGTGTATTGAGCATGGCCCTACTGACGGGCGTGTATGTATGGGTGGGAGGATACATGGCAACGGCCATCAACGACTTCATCCAAGGCATGATCATGCTCATCGGAATCGTAGCGGTAATCGCCTGCGTGCTCAATGGGCACGGAGGCTTCACGACCGCCATCGAGAAACTATCGGCCATTCCATCCGAAACGACCCCTTCGTTGCAAGGTTCGTTCGTGTCGTTTTTCGGACCCGATCCACTTTACCTTTTGGGAGTTGTCCTGCTCACCTCTCTCGGCACCTGGGGATTGCCACAGATGGTAGGCAAGTTTTACGCCATACGCGATGAGATTGCCATTCGCAAGGGAACAGTCATCTCGACCCTTTTCGCATTGGTCGTTGCTGGTGGATGCTACTTCTTAGGCGGTTTTGGACGTTTGTATGGGAATGTGATAGAATACACGGCTGCTGGAACGCCCATTTACGACAGCATCATTCCATCCATGCTACAGACACTGCCCGACCTCATGATAGGCGTGGTCATTATCCTTGTGCTTTCGGCATCTATGTCAACCCTCTCTTCGTTGGTACTCACATCGGGATCCACCCTCACACTCGACATCATTGTGCCAATGGCTGAACGAAGCGGCAAGACAAGCCTGACCTGCGAAAAGCAAAAACTGACGTGCATCCGTCTGCTGATTGTGTTCTTCATTGCCGTATCGTCAGCACTTGCCATCATCCAGGCCAAGAGTTCGGTCACGTTCATCGCACAGCTGATGGGCATTTCGTGGGGCGCATTGGCAGGGGCTTTCCTCGCACCTTTCCTGTATGGCCTGTATTGGAAACGCACCACGCCAGCAGCCGTTTGGACAAGTTTTGTGCTGGGCGTAGGCATCATGTGCGCTTGCATGTACTGCACTTTCAACCATCAGGTTTTCCTTTGTCCGCTGCTCACATCGCCTATCAACGCAGGCGTATTTGCCATGCTGGTCGGATTGGTTGCGGTTCCTGTGGTTAGCCTGCTTACCAAGACCAACAACCACACCGATGTCGATGCAATGTTCCGTTGTTACGAACAGGCCATCACAGTACGTGCATCCACATCGTTGCCCGACGAGTAATGATTAATTATGAATTATGAATTTTGAATTATAACCAGTACTCCCCTAAATTCGCAAAGAGAACAATCTTAATTCAAAATTCATAATTCAAAATTATCCTCAGACGGTAGGCAGCTTCCAAGGTTCCCTGTAGGTCTTGCACAGGTACTTGTCGGCCTCCGGGTCGTGGAAAGACGTACCGTCCCAAGTCAACTTCTTGCCCGTACGGTAGGCTATGTTGCCCAGTTGAGAGAACTTGGCAATATGGGCACCAATTTCGATGCTGGCATTGCAGTCACGGTTGCGGCTTTTGATGCACTCCAAGTGGTTTTTCACGTGCAGATTCAACCCACCACCTCCGTAGGCCTTGTGCAGTTCCACAGCCTCCATACGCTTGACACCATTCACATTCTCGGGGATCACCTCCCATCCCTGCCTATCGACCACCAACGTGCCGTTTTCGCCAACAAAAGCCACTCCGTGTGTGCGTCCGTAAGCTCCATCATCGATGCCGATGGCATGATCCCACAAAACAGTAAAGCCATCGAACGTGTAGATGGTCTGAAGCAAGTCGGGTGTCTCACAAGCATCGTCGGGATAGCCGAACTTGCCACCCGATGCCATGACGGTCCGAGGTGCGGTGACATCCATGCCATACAATGCATAGTCGAGCAGATGCACGCCCCAGTCGGTCATCAGGCCGCCCGCATAGTCCCAGAACCAACGGAAAGTGAAATGGAAACGGTTGCGGTTGAAAGGACGCTTGGGAGCTGGGCCAAGCCACATGTCGTAGTCCACGCCAGCGGGCACCTCCTCGTCAGGTCTCACCGGAATGGAAGGACACCAACCTTGATAGGAGAACACGCGCACCGTGCGTATCTTTCCCAGTTTGCCTCCACGTACAAAATCCACGGCATCCTGCCAGTGTGGGTCGCTACGTTGCCATTGGCCAACCTGCACCACGCGGTTGTATTTCTGGGCCGCACGCACCATGATGTTGCACTCCTCTATGCTGTTGCCCAAAGGCTTCTCGCAGTACACATCCTTGCCAGCCTCACAGGCTGCCACCATCTGCAGGCAATGCCAATGGTCGGGAGTACCTACAATCACCACATCCACATCCTTGTTGTCGATAAGCTTGCGCCAGTCCTTGTAAAGGTTGGCCACCTTCTTGCCTTGAATCTTAGCGGTATCGGCTGCCCGACGATCCAACACTCCTTGGTCGATGTCGGCCAAAGCGATACATTCCACCTCCGGATTGGCAAGGAAAGCCTGCAAATCGGAAAATCCCATACCGTTGCATCCAATCAGTCCCACACGAATCTTGTCGTTCGCTTCCACTGCCATGCCAGAGGCCCGCATCAAAATGGGACTTGCATAAAGGCCTGCGCCAAGCGCGGATGCCTTTGTGATAAAATCTCTTCTTGTCATTTCTTTATCTCCTATCGTTTTAATTAAGGGTGTTCTATTATATGTTTATACGCTTCGCGATTTATTGTTAGACCACGCATATCAAATTGTTCGCTTCGCATGTCTTAGAACCTGTTTTGAAATGTTCCAATTAATCTTTTATAAAATCTTTCCGGCTGAAAATTCGTTTCTTTTCAGTTACAATGGAGCCCCATTGCTCCTTCAAATAACCGGTTTTTCATCTCGAAAATCTTTCATAAAATTTTTAATCGAACATTTCAAAACAGGTTCTTAATTCTAAATTAGCTTGGTCTCTGCATTCGATTCGTCGAAAATTCCGCTTGAGTGTCCTTTTGTCATCTTTTGGATTTTATCTGGCGAGGATTGAGCCCCTCCCTATAATGCCTCTCACTATCGGCGTATCTCTTCAAGTCACGATACAGGTTTCCGAGGTTGCTGAGCGTCCCGACCAAATGCACCTGATACGCCCCGACTTCGGTTCAACCTCAAAGGTCAGTGCTCGAATTGGCAGCAGGAGTTGTCGCCAACTTGGGCTCTACAAACTCGTTCACTCCATTGGTGATGAGGATGTTGTACCAAGCAATGAGCTTGCGAATGTCGCTGTGGTGTACGCGGTCACGGTCGTAGTTGGGCAACACGGCGGCCATGAACTCTGCCAACTCGTCGTTGGTGGCTGTCTTGTGGTTGAGGGCGGTGACATTGCCATTCTCCTTCTGCTTGATGCTTTCAAGGATTTCGGCCAATGGCTTTTCCTCCTCGTCGGTGTACATGGCAATGTCGCCTAAGGAAATGAGTTTCTCCCTAGTGTGTACAGGCATACGCTTCTTAGCACTATCGATGGTTTCAAGAATAAGCATGTTCTTGCCCTGCGATATCAACTTGTATAAACCAGGGCGACCTGATATGGAAAGGATTTTCTTAATCATGGTTTCATTTACTATTTACTATTTACTAT